>NZ_JBLVZU010000003.1:0-125206 GCF_048284415.1 Mycoplasma paraquilae | reverse complement strand
CGAAAAAATTGACTGTCATGTACATTGTATATATCTAGTTTTCAAAGAACTTTTGCTTCATTTAAGTTGCGATATTATTATATAACAGATTTTTATTTTATGAAATAAAAAGATAAATATTTTTTTATTTCAATCTGTAACACATTAGCGCTAACTAAATGAGTAAACATATGATAACAAAAAAATCGCGAAATGCGACTAAAAAAATATTTTTTTATATAGTAGCTAATATTTCATTGTATAGAGATTGATTATTGTTAATATATAGTTTCATATTTCTTTTTCCTTGAGCCACATTTTCACCTTTGTAGCTAAATCAAGCCCCTTTTTTCTCTATGATTCCGTTTTCTAGGCCTATATCTACAAGTTCTCCTGTTTTATCAAGCCCAAGTGAGAAATATAACTCTGATTGTCCAGTCTTATAAGGTATAGAAAGTTTATTTTTTACAACCTTAAATTTAATTTCACAACCAACTATATCTTTTCCCTCGACTATAGGTGATCCCTTTCGAACTTCGATTCTGACACTAGAATAAAATTTTAGTGCTCTTCCACCTGGTGTGGTTTCGGGGCTCCCAAAAATTACTCCTACTTTTTCACGTATTTGGTTAATAAATATAATAGTTGTTTTATTCTTGTTAAGATTTCCGGTAATTTTTCTTAAGCCTTTTGACATTAATCTGGCTTGGGCGCCTATTTGTAAATCAGTCATTTCTCCATTTAGTTCAGCTTCTGGCACTAATGCAGCTACACTATCCACTACAATGAGATCAATTTTTCCTGTTTTAGCTAAAATATCAACAATTTCTAAAGCTTGCTCACCAGAATCTGGTTGAGATAATATTAATTTACTAGTATCAACCCCAATTTTTTGCGCATATTCAGAATCAATTGCATGTTCAGCATCAATAAATGCTGCAATCCCTCCTTCTTTTTGCACTTCAGCAATTGCATTCAACGCTAGTGTTGTTTTTCCTGAACTTTCTGGCCCAAAAATTTCAATAATTTTGCCCTTTGGAAATCCTTTAATGCCTAAGATTCTATCTAATATATAGCTGCCACTATGAAATGTATCTATAGATATATAAGGTATGTCACCTAATACCATAATTGATTCTTCTCCTAGTTTTTTGCTAATTTCTTTTATTGTCTCTTTTATGCATTGAGAAATATCAGTTTTATTTTTAATTTGCTCAATTTGTTTTTCTTCCATATAGTCCTTTCTTTTTCTTTATCTTATAAATTAAAAAAAGAGGAAAATAAACTCAAAATGAACAAAGTACAAAAAAAGTATGCATTTGCATGCACACTTTTAATTTGTGAATAAATTATTTAATGATTCTTGTTACTGAACCAGCACCAACTGTACGTCCACCTTCACGAATAGAGAATTTTGTTCCTTCTTCTACAGCGATAGGAGCGATTAATTTAACTTTTAAGTTAACGTTTTCACCTGGCATAACCATTTCACGACCTGGTTCGAATTCAACTCCACCTGTTACGTCTGTTGTACGGAAGTAGAATTGAGGTTTGTAGTTTTTGAAGAATGGTGTGTGACGTCCACCTTCTTCTTTTTTAAGTACATAAATTGCAGCTTCGAATTCTGTGTGAGGAACGATTGATCCTGGTTTTGCAAGAACTTGTCCACGTTCTACGTCTTCACGGTTTACACCACGTAGTAATAATCCAGCGTTGTCCCCTGCTTGTGCTTCTTTAAGGTTTTTACGGAACATTTCGATTCCAGTAACAACTGTTTTTTTAGTAGGTTTTAATCCAACGATTTCAACTTCGTCGTTTAATTTAAGTGTTCCACGTTCTACACGTCCTGTAGCAACTGTTCCACGTCCTGTGATTGTAAATACGTCTTCAACAGCCATTAAGAATGGTTTGTCAAATTCTTTAACTGGTGTTTCGATGTATGTATCAACAGCATCCATTAATTCCATAACTTTATCTTCGTATTTAGCATCACCTTCAAGAGCTTTTAAAGCTGAACCACGGATGATTGGAGCGTTATCTCCATCAAATCCGTATTCTGAAAGAAGTGAACGAATTTCCATTTCAACTAATTCGATCATATCTTCTTCGCCTTCTAACATATCACATTTGTTTAAGAAAACAACGATACGA
Organism: Mycoplasma paraquilae; assembly: GCF_048284415.1. Lineage (NCBI taxonomy): Bacteria > Bacillati > Mycoplasmatota > Mollicutes > Mycoplasmatales > Mycoplasmataceae > Mycoplasma > Mycoplasma paraquilae. The sequence goes on along the minus strand of NZ_JBLVZU010000003.1, from coordinate 123,076 downwards.
GGAACACCAACTTGTTTAGATAAAAGAATGTGTTCACGTGTTTGAGGCATAGGTCCATCTGTTGCAGCAACAACTAAGATAGCACCATCCATTTGAGCAGCCCCTGTAATCATGTTTTTAACGTAGTCAGCGTGACCTGGACAGTCAACGTGAGCATAGTGACGTTTTTCTGTTTGATATTCGATGTGTGAAGTATTAATTGTAATTCCACGTGCTCTTTCTTCTGGAGCATTGTCGATTGAAGCATAATCACGAGCTTCTGATAAACCTTTTTTAGCTAAAACTGTAGCAATAGCAGCAGTTAAAGTTGTTTTACCGTGGTCAACGTGTCCAATTGTACCAACGTTAACGTGTTCTTTTGAACGATCAAAATCTAATTTTGCCATATTTGTAATCCTTTCTATATAAATATAATTAGATATTATTTTTTTATTTAAGTTATTTTGTTTTAGCGCTAAAACCAACCTTAAGTCTGGTCTTTCATCCAGATCCTGTCCGTTTATATTAGCAATGTAATTTTATCAAATTTTTTATATTTTAAGAAAAATGTAATTTTTTTATTATTTACTTAAAAATGAGTGTAAAAAGTGCATTTTAAAACAATTTCATTTGGTTTGTTTCGTTTAAATAATCTAGAATTCCTAATTCTTCATTTAAATATTTATATAAACTAGCATTAACTCCACTGCGTTTTTTGAAATCTTCTTTAGACATATATGGAGCTTCTTCCCTACCTTGTATTATTTTAGTTGCCACGGCTTCACCTAATCCACCAATTGCAGAAAAAGGCGGAATTAATGTTTTATGTTCATGATCTACAACTCATTCAGTTGCAAGAGATCTGGTAAGGTCAATGTTTGAAATATTAAATCCTCTAGCATATAATTCGCGAGCAATTTCTAAAGTTTGTAGTAAATTTTCTTCTTTGACTTTTTTATCACGTAAAGATTCTATTTCTTTAATTTTTTTGTTTATTTTTACAGCACCATAATCATTTTTTAAAGTTTGAATATCAAACTCCTCAACCCTTGTAGTAAAGAAGGTAGCATAATATTCAAGTGGGTAATAAAGTTTAAATCAAGCAATTCTTCAAGCCATAAGCACATAAGCAGTAGCATGAGCTTTCGGGAACATATACTTAATTTTTTTCATTGAATCTATATATCAATCAGGTACATTGCTACTTTGTAATGAAGCAACCTCTTCATCAGTTAAGCCCTTACCTTTACGAACTTTTTCCATTATTTTAAAAGCATATAATGGTTCAACCCCTCGGTTAATTAAATACACCATGATATCATCACGACATGAGATAACATCTTTTAAAGTAAAGCCTCTTTCTTTTATTAAACTTTGTGCGTTCCCTGTTCACACATCTGTTCCGTGAGAAAGTCCAGAAAGAGAAATTAAATCAGCAAATGATTCAGCCTTTGCTTCATATAGCATACGTCTAACAAAGTTTGTGCCAAATTCTGGTAGCCCTAACGCACCAGTAATTTCTCCTCCGATATCTTTAGGCTCAATTTTTAATGCAGCTGTGCTACTAAATAGTGACATAACAGCTTTATCTTTTTTAGGTATGTCTTTTTTTACATCAATACCAGTGAGTCTTTCTAACATTCTAATTGCAGTAGGATCAACATGTCCTAAAATATCCAATTTCAAAACATTATCATGAATAGCGTGGAAATCAAAGTGAGTAGTTTTTCATTCTAAAGTAGTATCATCAGCTGGATAGTTGATTGGAGTAAAGTCTTCAACATCATATTCTTTTGGAATAATAATAATTCCACCCGGGTGTTGACCTGTTGTTCTTTTTACACCTTCAATTTTACTTGATAAAAAGTCTATATAAGGACCTGTAAATTCAAACCCATATTCTTCTACAGCTTTTTTGACATATCCATACGCAGTTTTGCTTTTAATTGTAGAAATTGTCCCCGCTCTAAATGTATGACTTTCTCCAAATAATCTTTTAATTTCATTATGTATTTCAGCTTGATAGTCTCCTGAGAAGTTTAAATCAATATCAGGAACCTTATCTGCATTGAATCCTAAAAACGTTTCAAATGGTATAGTTTGTCCATCTTTTTCCATTATGATATTGCAATTAGGACACATTTTATCATCTAAATCAAATCCTGAAGTAACACCTTCTATATTTACCAATTCAAAGTTTTTACATTTAGGACAAATATAGTGTGGTGGAAGTGGGTTCACCTCAGTTATCCCAGACATAGTTGCAACTAATGAAGAACCTACACTTCCACGACTACCTACAAGATATCCGTTATCGAGTGACTTTTTAACTAATTTGTGTGAAATTCAATAAATAACATCAAATCCATATTTTAAAATGGGGGTGATTTCTTTTTCCAGTCTTTCTTCAATTAATTTCGGCAAGGTTTCGCCATATTTTTCATGAGCAGTTTTATATACTAATTCATACAATTTTTCTTTAGAGTTGTCAAACTTAGGTGTATACAATTCATTGTGAATAACTTCTATTTCATCGGAAACTAAATTTGCAATTCTATTCGGATTGTTGATAACTAAGTCTTCGACTAATTCAGGCTTATTAATGAAACTAAAAGCTTCTAACATTTGATCTGTTGTATAAAACTCTAGATCAGGAAGTTTCATAGTTTTAGCTTGTGCCTTACGATAATCAAATAAAAAGTGAGTTGCATTTCCAATTCCCTTTGAATACACTAAACATTTAAATACATTTTTATCCAATTTGTCCTGATATCTAACATCCCCAATTGCTACTGGTATTTTTTTATGCTCTAAAGCAGTTCTGATCATTCTTAAAATGGTATCTTGAACTTCAAATTGCGAAAATTTATCAGGTGATTCAATGTAATGATCTAGTACGTAAACATGAGGTATCTCAATATAATCAAATTTATCAATTAAATTATTTATAGCTAGATTAGAAGAATAAAACATATAATCAAGCAGTTTAGACTTTAATCCACCTGAACCAATTAATAAGTTTTTACTTTTAGGTAAATCTTCAAAAAATAACTTTGGAGATCCATAAAAACGTTGAGTCAATGAAAGAGTAACTAAATTAAATAACTCTTTTAATCCGGTTTGATTTAATGCTAAAACAGTAATTTGGCTTGATCTTGTCCGATTATATATACTGATATCTTGTATACTGTCTAATTGATCAAAGGTATAAATACCTCTTTCGCTTAATAATTGCATTGCTTTAATTCAAGCTTGTGCTAAAACGTCTGCATCATAATCAGCACGGTGTGCTACATTAGCATCATAAATAACTGATAAATTAGCACAAAAAGCACCTAAATTATGCTCTCTTTTTTCACTAAATAAGAATCTTGAAATAATTAATGAGTCAATAAAAAATGTGTGGGGTAATTCTCTGCCTTCTTGAATAAATTTCTGATAAATAAAGTGAGAGTCAAAATGAGCATTGTGAGCAACACAAATACGGTTATTTATGATTTCATAAATTTTGTCAAGTCCTTCTTGTAAGCTATATCCCTCTTCTTCAAGCATTTTATCTGTAATGTTGGTTAAATTAATTGTAGTTGAAGATAAAGGCTTTCTAGATTTAATGAAAAATTGATGGGTTTCTTTGATTTCACCATCCACTACTAGTGAAGCACCAAATTCAATTAAATCTCCATATTGGGCGGATAGATGTGTAGTTTCAATATCTAAAACTACGTATTCGCTTGTTAAAATATTACGATCAATACCATCATAGTTTAATAAAAAGTTATGGTTTTTGTCAATAACATCAAATGAAACACCATATATTGGTTTTACTCCAGCTTTTTTTGCAGAAGCAAAAAACTCAGGAAATCCTTGAACCCCATTAGAATCCACTAACGCTACAGCACTGTGTCCGAAATTTTTTGCTATATTTATAATATCTTTTGGATCTAATAGCCCATCCATAGTACTCATTTTTGAGCGAGTTGATAATTCAACACGCTTAAAATCAGCATTATCAATGCGAGTATTTCTTGGGTTTTCTATTTTGACAAAAGAATGTGCTTTAATAATTTTGTTTAATGGTCCTTCGCCGCGATATGAATAAGGATTTGCTACCGTACCATAGACCTCAACATAATCATTAACTTGTGGAATATATTCAGGTAAATTATTATTATTTACAAAATAACTAATTTCAACAGCATCATAATAATCAGAAATATTCAGCTTATATATTTTAAATTCAGGCTTTTCAATCACTTCTACCTTGTATACCAATCCCGACACCATGACAGGTATATCTATTACTTCAGGTGCCAAGGTAGAAATATAATTTATAGCTACAGCAGAGTAATTTCTAGATTTGTTAGCTCTTTGAAAATTACGATTTTGATTGTATTTATTATTTGCTACTTTACGTTCGAAATTAATTTCTCCACTGTAATTATCATTTGAGTAGATTGCTGCATTTTTTTGGTATTGGCTTCGAATTTGCCCCTCAATATCAGAGTCCAAATCTGGAATATACTTTGGAATCAGAATAAAGTTTTTAAAACCAAAATTTCTCATTGAACTAGAAAGTGCACCAGCTTGAAATTCTAATTCTTGTGCTTGGTCTTGATCAGTATATGAGAACTCTCAAGCTTTATTATGCACATTGTAACTTAATAAATCAAAAGCTCTTAAATATTGATGTAATGTACAATTATTTAATTCATCTTCTAATTCTAGAATACCTAAAATATAATTTTTAAACTCAGGATTACTAAAATCAAGATTATGGAATTGTAATTCTACTCAAAATTTCTCTTTTTTGCAAGCATAAAATAAAGACTCAAAGTCCTTTCATGTAGGGAGAGGTGTTGATAAAAAAACTTTTTGATATTTAATTTCGTTTTTATCCCCTCTTTTAAATTCAATCTTTTCACTGTTAAATTTAGCATCTTGCAATGATGATAAAAAACTTAGGCCTAAATAGTCCATAAGTTTTTGAAATGATTTATCTGAATATTGCATATAATTAATCCTTTCTTATAGTGTTGAACACGCAGCCAGCACACCAAAGAACACGAAAACAAATGAAATCGAATCAATTCGATCTAATAGTCCACCGTGTTCTTTTAATATGTTTGAAAAATCTTTAATTTCATTTCTTCTTTTAATTAAAGAGAAGTATAAATCCCCTAATAAAGCAATAATTGGCGCAATAAATAAAAATGTTAATAAATAAGGGAAAAATCTAGAATGTGGGCTTAAAAGGACACCGGCAACTGAATTGTTATTTAATCCTCTAATTCCATAAACTGCATAAATGTAAATTAAGGTAATTAAGAATGAGATTAAATAACCCACAATTGCACCTTCTCAAGTTTTTTTAGGACTAATTGTTGGAGCTAGTTTTGCTTTGAAAAACTTATGTCCTAAAAATTTACCTCCAAAGTAACCACCAATGTCATATGAGCTAGCTACCACAATCATTAGAATAACAAGTTCAATTCCAATTTGTTGTGTCATTAGTACTATAAATGTTTTAACAAAGATAGTTAAAAATAGTGACATAAATCACAATGAAATTGTTTTGATAGTTAACGCCAAAATGTTAACATTATTTATTACAACAAGTCTTATTAAGAAAAAAACTAGTGCAATAATAAATGTAGTTAATAATGGTCAAAAATCAAAAACATATTGAGTGAACAATGTCCCAAAATAATATTCTACTACTGTGTTTGTTTCATTAATATGTACATTGTTAACCGGTAAGTTAATCAGCGCGTCATAAGATACAACTCCCCGGCCAAAAAGTACATTAACAAACATATTTGGACCCAATAGCATTGAAAGAACATAAAATATGGTAAGAATAATTGATGGAATAATCATATTGCTATAAGCATGCGATAGCTCATAAAATATTCATCCAACTATAACACCCAATAGCACTATAGCAAAGGCACGGAGGACTCAAAAACCTACATCAGAAAATTTTTGATATAAGTCCGCTCTAAATGAATAAGATAAAATAATGACTAAAATCACTAAGACAGCTATTATAATAAGAGCCGGAATAAAGCGATTTAATCAAAAGTTTTTTTGTTTGTCTTGTGTTTCTGTTTTCATATAACTATTATAATAAATTCCTTCTTTTTTAGTCTTGAATTAAAAAGCATACCTATAGGTAATTAAGATATTATTTTGTTTTTAAAAATAAGTAAATGTAGCCTTGTGCAATTAAATCAGGTTTGTAATTATAATGTTCTTTTAAATAAACTCCATCCCCACCGATAACTAAGACTTCGTGGTCTTTTTTCTCTTGACAATGGGACAAAATAAAACCATTTAATAAATTGTATAAGCCTGAATTTAAGGCATCTTGGGTATTTTGGCCTAATTGTGCACTACTTGCATATGGAGTGAGTAATTGCGAAACTTTTTCTTGTAAATGAATGTAAGAAGTATAAGCTCCTGGAGCAATTGAAGCTCCTTGCAACACACCATTAGTTATCTCTAAAGCAACCAATGCAGTTCCAAACATAAAAACATAAGAATTTCAAATTCCATTGTTGGCACAATATTGTAAACAAGCTAAAATGTCAATCCCTAACTGATCTTTTTGAATATTTTTATCAAGTAATAAATTAGTGTCAATTGAATTATTTAAAATAGCCATTTTACGAAAACCAATTGTTTTCAATTCAGAATATAATCTCTCTTGAAAACTTAAATTTTGGTTTGTGCTTGCAATAATAACTTGGTCATTATAATTTGGCATGCATAGGGCTAAAATATTTGCTAGCTCTATACTTTCGTCACTTTCACATAGTCAATTAAGTGAAAAAAGAGTTTGCATTGCACTACTAATATAATAAAACTTAATTTTGGTATTTCCAATATCGAAAACTAAATAATTGATCTCATTTTTTTGCATATAACCTTCATTTTTTTAAAGTAAATATTGATATACTTTATTATAACTAAAGAAAATTATAAATGGAGATATATATGAAAAAAGAATTAATCGAAATTGGACATACAAATATTTCTTATAAAACTGACCATAACACTATGCTACAAACTAAAGTTTTTAACAAATTTAATCATAAACTAGATTACAGCATTTTAGGAAAACTGGACTTTGTGCCAAAATTAATCAAAAATACAGATAGCGAACTTGAATGAGAATGAATCGACACTCAACCATTAGTATTTAATAATGATACTTTAAGTCAAATTGCTCACAATTTTAAAACCTTACACGACTCTAATTTAAAGTTTCCTAAAACTAATGTAGCTGCTCGGGTAAAAGAATACCGTAAAATTCTTAATGAACGCAATATTAAAATTGATGTTATAAATGACTACTACAAAAGAATTAATTTGATTTTAAAAAATTCTGAAGCTAATCGTCCTTTGCACAATGATTTATATTTAAACAATATTTTGCTTTCTAAACAAGGAAAAATATACTTTGTCGATTGAGAATATTGTTCAATGGGTGATAAACATTTTGATTTAGCTTATTTCATTTGTGGTTCATTCTTGACACCTGAACAAGAACAATATTTCCTAGATAAATATGATACTTATTGAGAAGAATATTTAATTCAACAAAAGATTTTAGTTTATTATTTAACTATCTTATGAGATAATGCGCAGGAAGTTAAACCTTTTGATGATTCTCATTGCATTAAGCGTTTAAAAGAAGTTGTTGCGGAATATGATTACAAAAAGAAAAATGACTTATTTAGAAAATAGATAGCTTAGCTATCTTTTTTTATAAAAAAATGGACAAAGCCCATTAATTAATTTTTATTAAATAAATTTGTTTTTTACCAACATGTAATAAAGCATATTGACTATTTCAAATATTTGATTCAACTAAAGTACTTTCTTCAATTGGAGTTAAGTTTAATTTAATTGCTTTATTTGCAAGAAATTCTCTTGCTTCTCTTTTTGATTTAATAATTCCTTGTGCAATTAATTGCTCAACTAAATTGCTTCCTTTTTCTAATGCAATAACATTAAGCACATCATCAAGCTCAGTAATTCCTTCTAAAGGTATAGTATTTAAATCTAGTTTTTTATTAAATAAAATTTCAGATGCTAGTGCTGCTTTTTCAGCTTCTTCAATATTATGAACTTGTTTAATAACATTGAAAGCTAGTGCTTTTTGTGCAATGTGCTCAGCTGGATTTTTATGGTGTTTATCTAAAATTAATTCGATTTGGTCCACTTTTAGGAAAGTCAATCATTTGAGTAACTTTTCAATTTCACTATCAGGTTGATTTAAAAGAAATTGATACATAACATATGGTTTAGTTTTTTCTGGGTCTAACCATAATGAACCACCACCAGTTGATTTACCAAATTTGTTTCCATTAGCATCTGTTAATAAATTAGCTGTAATCGCTACAGCTTGATGGTCATTTCCAAATACTGACGAAATCATATCAAGCCCTGTAGTGATATTTCCTCATTGATCTGAACCACCAAATTGAACTCTAACATTCTTAGATTTATATAAAGTTAGAAAGTCTCAACCTTGAATTAATTGGTATGAAAATTCTGTAAAGCTTAGCCCTTTTTCGATTCGAGTCGCTACAGAGTCTTTTGCAAGCATATAAGAAACATTAACTAGCTTACCTACATCTCTTAAAAATACTAAAATATTCATATCTTTGTAGAAGTCATAATTATCAATTACTTCTAATCCATATTTTTCTAATTGACTTCTGATTCTAGATTTATTTAGTTGTATTGTTGCATCATCAAGTAGTTGTCTTTCAGCATCTTTGAATGATGGATCCCCAATCATTCCAGTAGCGCCACCTAAAACTGCAAAAACTTTAAAACCATGTTGTTTGAATCTTAATAAATTTGCAATTTGTATATAGTTGCCTAGATGCAAGCTGGTTGCGGTTGGATCGAATCCACAGTATACAGCAGCATCTTGCGGCAAGTTTTTAAATTTTTCCTCGTTAGAAATGTGCTTTAATATTCCACGAGTATTTAAGTCTTCAATTATAGTCATTATGATAGTTTAAAATCCTTTCCAATCTGGCTAATTTCACCAAAAATTAATCCATCACCCTCTAATCCCAATGTTTTATATCCAGTTAACATGCCCTCACTTGCAATGTTTAACATTTCGCCACTAAGTACATCTGTCCCGGCAAAAGTAGTGCTTCCTGGTAATGCTAAAACAACTATTTTGCCCTCTTGTGAATCCAATGTGTTAGTTACAAGTTGAATACTTTTTTCTGGTCTTATTTGGACCTTAAGCACAAATAAACGTTCACTTTTAGGATGTGCTTTTCTTTCTTGGATTAAACCATAAATAAATTTTTGGTCGTGTGAAATTTCAAGATTTAATTCCTTAGCCATTGCAAAAATTAAATCTTCTCCAGCTTGTGGTAGATAGCCAAATTTAACATCTTCAGGGATGTAATATTTAGTATTATTTAAAACATTAATACTTGCTACCTTGTTATGTTCATCTACAAAAAAAACTAAATCTTCATGTTTGATTTGTTGTACTTTCTTAATTCTTGAATCAACAAAAAGTACTGATGTATTCTTAAATACTTTATCTAAATTATTAAATAATATCATAGAGATATTATACCTTCTTTACAGTAATTTATAATATAATACAATTATGAAAAAAATAGCTATAGTAGTTGACTCTTCATGTGGTTTAACAAAAGAACAAGTCGAGAAACTTGGTTGACATTTTTTACCACTAAAAATAGAGTTAGATGACAAAATTTATAATGATGGAGACAATTTGAAAAGCAACGAACTATTTCGTTTCTTTTCACTTGGAACAAAAACATACAAAACAGCTTGTACACCTATTGGTTTTGTTGAAGATTTAGTTGAGCAGCTTTCTGCAACACATGACTATGTGGTTGTCTTTCCTATTTCAAAACATTTATCATCACAATATCAAAATTTGAAAGGATTAGAATCTTTATATCCTAAACTTAGAGTTTTTGACTCTGAATACATAGCAATCTTATTAACTTTTCAAGTGTATGAATTTTTAAACTTGGTTGAAAAAGAAAATATGGATGTTGACGAAGCATTAGAATTGGCTGCTCAATGAAAAGAAGAAATGCTTGTTTCATTAGTGCCGAAATATAATGATTATTTAGTTAAAGGTGGGAGACTTTCACCATCAGCTGCTACAGTCGCAAAACTTTTAAAAATAGTTCCTATTATTAGTTTTTATCATGGAAAACTTGAAAAAGAAGGTAAAGGAAGAATATTTTCTAAAACTATTTTAAATAAAATCGATGAAAAACTACAAGGTTCTGATTCAGATTTACTTATTTTACAAAATGACTGTGCTGAGCATAATCAAGTAGTGCAATATGTCAAAGATAACTATCAAAATAATCGTATTTTTTCTTCTTCACTACCAAACTGCATCTCAATTCACACTGGACCGGAAGCTATCGTTATTATTAAATTAGGGCGTAAGCTTACAGATCAAGAAATCGCAGTTTTATAATGCAACAAAAGATTATTTGTACCTCATTACAAGACTTAGATAAATTTATAGATGCAAATTTAGAATTGTTTAAAGAGAAAAAAATTATTTTATTAAATGGTGATTTAGGTGCTGGTAAAACTACATTTGTAAAATTACTAGCAAAAAAATTAGGAATTAAACAAAATATCACCTCTCCTAGTTTTTCATATATGAAGGATTATTCAGGTTTAATTCACATGGATCTTTATAATTATCGAGGTGATATTGAGGAATTTGAAGATTACTTTGATGATAATATAGTTGCCATTGAATGGGCTAACTTAAAAAAATATCAGTTTAGTAGCTTTGTAGAAATTAATGCATATATTGATCGTGAGTTACATCACGTATTTGAAATTATGGAGGTTAAATAATGAATGTTTATTTAGATACCTCAAGTGAAGATTTTGTTTTAGTTTTATTCAATCAAGAATTTAAAGTTCTTGATTTTATTCTACTAGAAGGTTATAAAAAGAAAGTTCAGCTGATTACTGATCAATTTGCCATTTTACTTGAACGAAACAACTTATCAATTCAGCAGCTTGATGGTTTATATACTAATATTGGCCCTGGTTTCTTTACAGGAATTAGAAGTTCATTAGTATTTTTCCGTACACTAGCTTTATTAAATAATATTGCTATGTATGTTACTACAAGTATGGATATTTTACATTTTCAACATCCACATAGTAATTTCTTATGAAGTGATGCACAAGGAAACAAATTATATCAATATAACTATGTAGTAGATTCAAAAGATTACCACGATAAAATTACCGTAGTAGAAAATAATGGGCAAGAGCTTACTAAAATTAATTTCGTTAGAATGATTAATGATTTTGAAGCTTATCGTAAAATCTTTATATTTCAAGACACTATGACTATAGAACCTTTATATATTAAGCAACCTCAAATAGGAGGGCAAAAATAATGCGTATTTTAGGTATTGAAACCTCACATGATGACACATCTCTTGCTATTTTAGAAGATGGAAAAGTCTTAGATATGTGAACCATTTCACAAATAGATATTTTTAAGGAATTTGGAGGAACAATCCCAGAAGTATCATCGCGTGAGCATGTAAAAAACATAGCATTAATTCAATTAATGCTACAAGAAAAATATGATCCAAATTCAATTGATTATGTAGCTTATACCAAAGAGCCTGGATTAATTGGAACATTACAAGTTGGATATTTATTTGCTAGTGCTTTTGCTCAAAGCATTAAGAAACCATTAATTCCAATCAATCATTTAATTGGCCATTTTTTATCTTCGACACTTACTGAAGAAATTAAATTCCCAGCTTTATGTTTACTTGTTTCTGGAGGTCATACTCAATTAATTTATGCAAAATCCCCAACCGAAACAGAGATTGTAGGCGAAACTTTGGATGATGCAGTTGGAGAAGCTTTTGATAAAGTGTCTTCACGTTTAGGCCTAGGTTTTCCAGGTGGCCCTTTAATTGATAAACTTAGCCAATCTTATATAGGGGATTTTATTCCATTTACTAAACCACATACCGAAAATTCTTTAGACTTTTCATTTTCAGGCTTAAAAACTCAAGTCCTTAACAGAGTCAATAAAGCTAAAATGAAAAATGAAGAAATCGATCCCATTAAATATGCTGTATCATTTCAACGCACAGCAGTAGATTATTTGATTGAAAAAACTAAGCTTGCTTTAGAACAATATCCAGTAGCAACATTAGTACTTGGAGGCGGAGTATCAGCTAATAAATTACTACGCTCAGAATTTATTACTCTGCACCCAAACACAATTATCCCATCTCTTAAATATGCTACAGATAATGGAGCAATGATCGCGCAAGCAGCATACTTACAATTGCTACAAGAAGGTAAAAAATAAATGCAAGTATTTTAGCTTGCATTTTTTGTTTCAAAAATCCTACAGTTAGGCTTGATTTGAAACTGTTTCTGTTGTACTGCTTTCTTTTTGTTTTGGCTCATCATCAATTAAGTCCAGTACATTTTTTGAGCTCATTAAAGCATTTCTTGTAAAAAATAGATTAATAATTAAAAGAATAGGCCCTGATAAAATTCCAAGTAAATTAAAGATAAATAAACGTTCAATTGTTCTAGAGTAAGCTAATAATTTGACTAAGTTCGCTTGTTCAATTTGATGTTTTAAGCTTGTTTCATAAACCATTTTAGTAAATAGTTTTCTTACTTCGTTACTTAATATAGCTAGCTTTATTCCAAATACAATTCCAATTATTGTAATTACAACTGAAATAACTGATAATATAGCCTGAGCAATTAATAAGCCTGCTGCAACAACATTTACATCTACATTTGCACTTGTTGCTTTCGTAGCAATAAGGGTACTAATAGTGTATGAAGAAACTCCAAAAATTATAGATAGAATTCATGTGACAATAACAATAATTAAATATATCTTTGTTTGTTCAAGTTGTTTTTTAAATTTCTTTTTCATTTTACCTCTTATTTTATTCTACCATCTTTGTGTGAAAACAATCTTATATTTACATTAAAAAAGCTGCTTATCAGCTTTTTATCCTTCTCTTTCTGATTCAAATTCAGCACATAATGTTTGGTGTTTTGGACATGTCAAGACTGAATGATCAGGTGCAAATTGAACATAATAAACGTATTGATTATACTTACGTTGATATAATTCATTATTCATAAATTGCAATTTAACCAATGGCACATTATACAATTCTCTGTTTTTAGGTTCAATATCAATTCTAAAAACTGGATAAGATTCAACTTCTCCGCCTAAAACAATATTGCTTTTCATTAGCTGCTTTTCTTCTTCAGAAAAGAAATTATTTATATTTTTGAAATTTTCCTCTAATATCTGCTCTTGTTCATTTTTTTCCTTGAGCATAAATGCTATGTCTGTTTCCAATTCTTCATACATCACAGTTTTAAAAATATCTTTATTAAATAAATCTTTTTGTTTTTTTGCAAATAAATTTATAAACATTTGATATGGCATTAAATCTTGCACCAAACCAAATACATAAGTATAAGTATAATTACATTCAGGGCAATGTGCTTTAACAATTGATCCCATTTAACCTCCAATAATTTAATTATAGACTATAATTTGATATATGTTAGATTTTGAAAAAGATTATTGAACTAAATACCCTTTAATAGCAGGGCTGGATGAAGTTGGGCGCGGCTGCTTAGCAGGCGAATTAGTTGTTGCTTGCGTTGTTTTTCCTGCTAATTATAGTAATAGTAGAATCAAAGACTCTAAATTGCTAAGTGAAAAAGTAAGGGAAGAATTATATGATGAAATTATAGCTTCAGCTCTTGCTTATAGCATTGAAATTCGTTCATTAAATGATATTAATAATTCCAATCCAAAAGCTCAATCTCGCATTGGGATGCAGTTAGCTTTAGCTAAACTACCTTTTGAGCCGGATTTAGTTATCACAGACTTTGAACAAATTAGTACTAACTTGCCACAAATAAATCTTATAAAAGGCGATAATATTTCACTTTCGGTAGCAGCAGCTAGTATTTTAGCTAAAGTTACTCGTGATCGTATGATGCTGCAATATAGTAAAATTTATCCACAATATGATTTTGAAAATAACAAAGGATACGGAACTAAAAGGCACTTACAAGCTTTAGAAACTTATGGAGTTACTCCATTGCATAGAATCAAATATAAACCAGTCGCAAGTATTTTAAGCAAAAAATCTCATTAAGGGATTTTTTTAAATCTAATTCGTTTTTTTTACTAAATAAAATATTATTAAAAATAATATTTTCTATTAAAATTTAAACATAATGATTAAAGCAGAAAATATTACATTTAGATATCGCGAAGACGATATTAAACCAGCCCTTAAAAATGTCTCTTTCACTATCGAAAAAGGGCAATATGTAGCCATATTAGGACATAATGGTTCAGGAAAAAGTACCTTATCTAAAGTTTTAGTTGCCTTATTGAAACCTCAATCAGGTTCTTTAAGTATTGATGGAATTGAGTATAACAAGGAAAACTTATCTCAAATTCGTAAAAAAATCGGAATTATTTTTCAAAACCCTGATAACCAGTTTGTTGGTTCATCAGTTGAAGATGATATTGCTTTTGGCCTTGAAAATCGTTGCATCCCACATGATGAAATGAAACCATTGATCACTAAATATGCTTCTAAAGTTGATATGTTAGATTACCTTGAAAGAGAACCTGAAAATTTATCTGGTGGTCAAAAGCAAAGAGTTGCCATTGCATCAGTTTTAGCACTTAATCCAGATGTGGTTATTTTTGATGAAGTTACTTCTATGCTTGATCCTAAGGGGAAAAGTAGCGTTCTTGAAATTATTAAAGAAATCCAAGAAAGCAAAGTTAAAACTTTGATATCTATAACTCATGACATGGACGAAGCTATTTTAGCTGATAAATGTTTAGTTTTTGCTGGAGGTGAATTAGTGGCAGCTGGCTCACCTAAAGAAATCTTAAAAAATAAAGAAATCATTGAGATAGCTAAAATTGAGTCGCCATTTGTTTATCGCATTAGTGAGAAGCTTAATGGTATTGAACCAACATACAATGAAAAGGAGCTAATAGAACAATTATGCAAATAAAAATTACAGATTTATCGCACACATTTAGTCCTAAGTCTCCTTGAGAATTTACTGCTTTAAAAAACATTTCATGCCAAATTAATGATGGCGAATATATTGGAATAATTGGCTCAACAGGTTCAGGAAAGACTACTTTTATTGAACATTTAAACCAGTTACTCAGCCCAAGTAGTGGAAAAATTGAATGAGATTTTTATGATGATGTTGTCATTAACAAAAAGTATATGTTAGCAAAACTAGAGAAAGAGTTATTGGCTAAATATTCTTCTAATTCATCTCAATATAAAGCTGAATATAAATTGCGTGCTAAGGAAATTAAGAAAACTTTGAAAGTTAATAACACAAGAGTAAAACAACTAAGAAAACAACTTAATAAAGAAGTGGCGCTTGCTGTTAATACTTTTAGAGCTGATTTCATTAAACAAAAGTCAAATAGTTATGAAAATAAAATCCAATTCACACATGCGCTTGCAACAGAAACTAAACTTTTTAAACTTAACTACATTTATGAAAGTGAGCTTGGTAAAGAAATTCATCGACTAAAATATATCCAAGACAACATAATTTTTACTAAAAATTCTAAAAGTAATGTTTTTGGTAAAGATCCTAAACAATTACGTAAACATGTTGGTATTGTCTTTCAGTTTGCTGAATATCAATTATTTAAAGCTACTATCCAAGAAGATATTGCTTTCGGTCCTATGGCCTTCGGTGTCGCTAAGGAAAAAGCTTATCAATTAGCAGCTCAATGTTTAGAGCTAGTCGGACTTGGTCCTGAATACTTACAAAGAAGTCCTTTTGAACTTAGTGGTGGCCAAAAACGTCGTGTAGCTATTGCGGGAATTTTAGCAATGGAACCAGATTTTTTAGTAGTTGATGAACCTACTGCTGGTTTAGATCCAGTTGGCGTTAATGAAATACTTGAAATATTGCAAGGATTAAACAATACTGGCAAAACTATTATTAATGTTACTCATGATCTTGATAATATTTTAAAATATGCTAAAAGAATTATTCTATTTAAACAAGGCCAAATTGCACGTGATGGTGACCCTTATGAAATACTTAATGATGTTGAGTTTCTTAAAGAAAACAATCTGCAACCCCCACATTTATTAGCTTTTGCGAACAAATTGAGAGCCAAAGGAATTCCTGTGCCTAAAATACTATCTGAAGATGATTTAATTTCTTATCTCAATTCATATCTAGGAGGGAAATAATGAAAAGTGTTTTTGGTCGTTATATTCCCGGAAAAGGCTTCTTATACAACCTTGATCCTAGAATTAAACTTTTAACTGTTATTCTTTATATAGTTATGGTATTTATGGTTCAATATTTTATTGACATGATTATCTTACTAATTCCTTTATTAGTAGTTTATATTACTACTAATAAACGTGTACGTCCATTGTTTAAACTAATGTGATTACCATTTTTCATCTCATTTATTATCTTTTTTGTCAATATGTATACTATTACAAATCAAACAGTCTATAAAGATTTACAATCAATTTATGATTCAGCAACAAATCAAGATAGCAAAAACTGACTGTTTAATATGTACAATCCAAATAATACTTTTTGAGCTTTTAGTTCTGGCAGCGGAAGAGAAGAAGATATGTTAATTCCGCAGTTTGATACTGTTACAAATACTTACAGCTTCATAACTGCCAAAATGCCTATTCAATATGGTGTTTCATTAGATTCAATTAACCGGACATTATCTTTATTTTTTAGAATCTATATTATGATTTTAATTACAGCATTATTAACAAATACCACTCGCCCAATTTTATTAACTAAATCTATTGAAGATATTTTATGACCTTTAAAATTACTTTTCATTCCTACTCATGTTATAGCAATGATTATTTCTATTGCTTTGCGTTTCATCCCTACTTTAATTGATGAAGCAAGTAGAATTATGAAAGCTCAATCATCTCGTGGTGTTGATTTTAAACATGGAAATTTAAAAGAAAAAATTAATGCTTTTTCAACATTAATTATTCCTTTATTTGTTTCTAGTTTCGCCCGTGCTGAAGACTTATCTAACTCAATGGAAACCCGTGGTTATGATCCATATGCTAAACGTACAAAGTATAGAAAAATTAAACCAACTTGACTTGATTTGTTTGTATCTTTATTTTTACTAGGAATATTAGCTTTCTTAATTACTAATATGGCTTATCCACAATATTTACCTTCATGATATACAGTAACTAAAATAATATAAAAATTAGCCTATTATCAGGCTAATTTTTATATCCTACTTTTCGCTTTTTAGTGTAGCTTCAACTAAGACACCTTTATTAACAAATGGTTTAGGGCTTTGACCAAATAAACTATCTGCTAGGTCTGGATAATCAATAAATGGATTACGCATTTGTTCCATTTTGGCTATTTCATTGTTTCTCGTTACATCTCATGGATCAACTGCATCTTTCATATCTCAATTTAGGTATGTATTTAAGTAATGAGGCAATAATTTAATAACAGTGTTATCTGAGAAAATAGAATTTTTTGCAGATATATTCTTTCTAGAATATGTTACTACAAAGTAAAGATATGCACGTGCTATATCGCCTTTGAACTCATCAAGTGGTTCCATAGCACTTTGCCCTATGCTGTTTGTTCCAAATTTGCTTCCTTGACGGAAAGTATTAGAAACACTAACTACGTTATCGTGTGGGTAATTTGCTCTTTCGCCATTAACTTTAATATCAGTTGGAAAAACATGTTGTGCATCATTACGCATAGGAGATTCTTTATTAAATCATGATTGTGGGATAACATGTTCACGATTCATTCCTTCACCTTCTGATGCTGCAGAATTTTTTGCATAAGCATTATATGATGTGTAATAATAAGGATCTTGTCCATTAGGTTTTTCAGAATAAATGTCTAAAATACTGTTATCTTTTTCATAATATTTGTCTTTAAATGCATCTGATTTATCATAAATGGTTTTTAAATAATCGTAGCCTGGTTGCCCTGATTTTATGCCATTTAAATGTTTTGCCTGTATATCTAACAATGCATTTAATAATTCTAATCCACTTTTCCCATCTGCTGCTGCATAGTAATTATTTGTATCATCGTATCTGTATGTATATTTACTTTGAGCTGTTGGCACAGTTACTGTTGCTAAATTATTAACAAGTGTGCCAGTTGGAACAGCGTTGTTGTGACCAGTTTGATCACTATTTGCAACACCTTCAGAAACTGTAAGTTTAATTACACTTGTATATGTTTTATCAGTATATTTAAATTGTTTGTCTGCTAGGGGAATAGCAATTTTATAATTTATAGTAAGTGTATTTGTTGTTTTATCAAATGTGCAAGCTACATCGCCATTTGGGAATTCTTTATCTTTACTTGTAAAAGTTGGCTTATTCACATTGGCAAGTTGAAAATTAGCAGCATTAAATGAATCTTTTGTTTTTAAAAATGCTACACCTTTTCTTCTTAGTGCTATATTTTTGCTTCTTCAGTCAAATGAAATTGTCTTAGCACTTTCTAATTTTGTAATTACATCTTGAGACACACTATTAGGAATTATTTCAAATAAATTATTACCATCTTTTAACCCTGTTTCAGCTAATTCAGCATCTACAGCTGGTTGTGCACCTGGTTCTGGCTGTGCACCTGGCTGTGCTCCTGGTTGTGCTCCTGGTTGTGCTCCTGGTTGTGCTCCAGGAGTTGGTGTTGTTGATCCCCCATTTTGATTTCCTGTTCCCGATGCACTTCCACCTGCTTGAGTTCCTGGTGTTGTTACGTCTCCTGTTTTATTTCCATCTGTTTTTTTAGTCATTTCTCCGTTGCACTGTGATGCTACTACTGGCATAGCAATAATAGACAATCCAGCCAATGAAAGTAAGAATGTTTTAATTTTCTTCATATTTTTCTCCTAAAAATTATTTTCTTAATCTAATTCTAATATATTTTTACATTTTACTTGAATTTAGGAGTGTTTTTTGTGAAAATGTTTCTTTTGCTATGATATATTACATATATTACTATAATATAGGGACATTCTGCTCAATTAAGATGTGCATTTTTTTGATTTAATAGACAAAAACGGGCTCACAGCCAACTTTTTTAAAAATTATGATAGCGAAATAAAAAAACCTAAAAAAGATTTTCAATTCCTAGAGTTTCTATTATAATATATTCATATTTATTTACTGTCAAGCACTATTGCTTGACACTTAAGGAGGACAAATGGTTAAAATTAGATTAAAAAGAATGGGTGATAAATTTAGACCAGTTTACAAAGTTGTTGCAGCTGATGCAAGAGCTCCACGTGATGGTAAATTTATCGAAGCTTTAGGACACTACAACCCTAAAACAAAGGAATTTGTTTTAGATAAAGAATTAACTTCAAAATGAATTAAACAAGGTGCTAAACCAACTGTTACAGTAGCTAACTTATTTAGAGCTCACAATTTAACTTTAGAACTTAAAAAATAATGAAAATTAATTTTCTTACATTATTTCCAAATTACTTTGAACCTTTTATAAATGAAAGTATAGTTAAAAGAGCTAAAGAAAAAGAATTAGTAGATTTTTCTGTAGTTGATTTTAGAGACTTTAGTCAAGATAAACACCGTAAAGTAGATGATGAAATCTATGGAGGTGGACATGGTTTACTTTTACAAGTAGAACCAATTGACTTAGCATTAGATTCATTACCAAATCGTGGTGGATATAAGATTCTTGTATCACCACAGGGAAAGACATTTACTCAAGAAATGGCTCAAGAGCTTACACAATATGATCAAATTACTTTTATCTCAGGTAGATATGAAGGGTTTGATGAACGTGTTGTTGAGCTTGTGGATTTAGAATTATCAATCGGAGATTATGTCTTAACTGGTGGAGAATTACCTTCAATGGTAATGGCTGATAGTATTATTAGATTGCTACCAGGGGTCATAAAAGAAGAGTCACATATTTATGATTCATTTCAAGGTATTGGATTATTAGACTATCCACAATATACTCGCCCACGTGAGTATAAAGGGATGAAAGTTCCTGAAGTATTATTCAGTGGAGATCATAAGAAAATTGAAGAATGAAAAGTTCAGGCCCAATGAGCTAAAACGCTTAAGAATCGCCCTGACATTATTGAAAGGATAAAACATGAGAAATAAATTATTAGAGTTAGTTGAAAAGTCACAATTACGTTCAGACTTACCACAATTCAAAACAGGTGATAACGTTAGAGTTCACGTTCGTATTCGTGAAGGTGAAAAAGAACGTATCCAAGTATTCGAAGGTTTAGTAATTAGCAAAAAAGAATCAGGTACAAGAGAAGTTTTCACAGTTAGAAAAGACTCATACGGAGTTGGAGTTGAAAGAACTTTCCCTGTTCACTCACCTTTAATTGCTCACATTGAAGTAGTTCGTTCAAATAAGGTTCGTAGACAAAGATTATACTACATGAGAGATCGTAAAGGTAAATCAGCTCGTCTTAAAGAAATCAAAAGAAACAACAATTAATCAATTTGCCCATAAAAAAATAGCCAGCAGTGGCTATTTTTTGTTAACATTAAAATCCTTCAGGGAATAAAGCTGTTGCTTTGTTTCCTTTTTCATCAAAACCATTTGGGTAGAATAATTTAAGGTTGCTACGATATGAACGTGTTTGGTGTGTATAACCAGTATTGTCAATTAAGTTATATCCATAAATAAATTTATTATTTGCAACTGGAATATCTGCAGTTTGTAGCAATGGAGCAAAAGTACCAAATGAAATGTTGTCTCCGAATTGCACACTAGCATCTACACCATTGTAAATTCCAATAATTTCACCAAAATCATTATATACTATTGAACCACTAGCTCCATAGTATAATGATGAAAACTTAATATTGTAATTAAATCCGTAAAAACTTGCATAAGGTCTATTTCATAATTCTGAATATATTTGTATATTACCTGTTTCAATTGGTGACTCTGCATCATTGGTTGCATAATCAAATAATTTATTATTTGCAATTCCATTCGCAACCCCAGTTCTACGGTTGTATTGTAGTAATACTTGATCACTATCTCTTTCTAATGGGTTATTTTGCATTCAATATGATAAGTTTGTATTATTCTTTGGGTAACCTGCTATATAAACATTTTTAGCATTGCTCAATCCGAAATTATAAACAGGATTGCTTTGTGATAAATCTCTACCTTTAGATAAATAATCTAATGTTGGTAAATATGTTGCTGTGTTAGCATCATAATTAGGATAAGGAATATTAGCTTTCATTCTTGCTACATAGGAATCCACAGCTGCGACAGCTTGCTTAATTCAATCTGCTAAAATTGAATCTGCTTTAGATAAATCTACATCCATTTCCAAAATTCCAAAGTCTGTATAAAATGGTATTTTAGATGGATTTTGATTAATAAAGTTTTCATATAACTTACGAGTATCTTCATCCATACTCATTTTTTGCATTTGCGATTGCTTTTCTTTTTTATAAGCATCTCATTTTTGATTAATTTGATCGGCATATTGGTTGTATGTTGCATCATCCATATAATCAACAGCCGCAAATAGCACTTTAGGATTGCTTAACGATGATGAATATTGCGTATTGCTTAATGAACTATAATCTGGTGTCGTCAATGTTTGATTATTTGCATAATACTTAACGTATCCACCAATTTGAGCAATATGTTGATTTCATGTGTTATTTCCAATTGATGCAAAAGATGTAGGCATACTGCTTTTACCAATTGCAAATCCCCCAGGTTGATTTCCGGTAGGATCATTATAATTGAGCTCTTTATCTATATTACTTGCATTTGTATTGCTATAATTTCCTATAACGTGTAAGTTTGTGGCTATAAATAATTTATATTTATTTTCATCCACCTTATGATAATCAAGCACTCAACCAGTACCTTGTGATTCAACTAATTTCTTCCCTTGACTAGTTGTTACTAAAGAAGCTGGTCGTATTGAAAAAGTTCTATCTCAAATTTCTTTATATATTGTTTCTGCGTTCACAGCTTTATATTTTGAAACATAATCAGGATAGCTATTGGCTTGAATAATGCCTGCATTAGGGTTAAATGGTGGTATTACAAAAGGAGGCATAACAGGTGGCACAGGACCAGGTTCTGGCTGAGGCTCTGGTTTTACAGGTTCTGGCTGAGGCTTTGGTTCTACTGGCTCTGGTTTTACAGGTTCTGGCTGAGGTTTTGGCTCAGGTTGTGGGGTAGGGACTGGTTCAGGTGTAGGAGGTAAGATAACATCTCCAGTCTTTCTGAAACCACTAAGCTCGCGCATAGCTAAAATACCTAAATCACTATATTTCTTACTCAAAATAGCAACTGTGATTGTAAGTTTTCCCATATCGTTATTTGCTGCCAACCCTAAAGAAACTCCCTTGAATTTTCCGGATTGTAAAATTTGATAATTATTAGTATTTACACCATTAATATCTAAATTGTTAAATGTGATTTCTGAAGGAAATGTTACTTTTATATTAACATCAGTTTTGATGCTAACAGAAAGCATTTTTGATACTGTATTTATATCAGCAACTGCTTGTTGGTATTTTTCTTCTTTATCTTTTTCTATAGCAGAAGGTTGATTACATGCACTAGCTATAGGAGCAATTCCCAAAATGGCACTGCTTCCTAAAATCATTTTTAATATATATTTTTTCATATAACTATTATATTAAAAAATACTCCCATATCCGGAAGTATAAAATAATTATTATTTTAGTGCTAATTTATCAATTAATTCAAAGAATTCAGCTTCAGAAATTATCTTAGTTCCTAGCTTTTTGGCTTTTTCAATTTTAACTTCACCAACATTTTCACCACAAACTAAATAATTAGTTCTCCCTGAAATTGATTTATGAACTATTCCCGAATTATGTTCAATTATTTCTCACATTTCATCTCTGCTTACAGCCATTTTGCCCGTAACCACAAAACTCAATCCATTTAATAATCCAGTTGTTTCTTTTTGTGAAATAATATAATTTAATTCTTTATCTAAAGTTTTCATTTGAGTGATATGTTCATTATCTGATAAATATTTTTTTATGGATTCCACTATTTCAGAACCAATAGTATTAATTTGCATTAATAAGTCTAAATTAAAATCACATAATTCAGTTAATGACTTGACTTCATTAGCTATTAATTTTGCCACTTCTAATCCAACATTTTTGATCCCGAGTGCAAAAATAACTTTATAAAGTTCTATTTTTCTAGAAGCCTCAATTGACTCTAAAATATTATCAATTTTCTTTTCTTTGATGTTAAAATCGCCTTGAATGATTGTCTCTCTAAAATTAGATAAGTGAAAAATCGAAACAAAATCAGTAATAAAATGATTATCATAAAAAAGTTCAACAATTTTATCACCTAGTGTCATAATGTTTAAAGCTTTTCTCGACACAAAATGAATTAACTTTTTAATCTTTTTAGATTCGCAATCATCATTTTCGCAAAATTGATCAACAATCCCTGGCATTTCAACTAGTTCGCTACCGCAAGCTGGACAATATAGTGCTTTAGGGAAAATATTTTTTGTGTTTTTTTGTTTCATATCAATTATTTTTGGAATAATTTCACCAGATTTAATTACTACAACTTGGTCACCTATATTTAATTTCAAGTTATAAATAAAGTCGTAGTTATGTAAAGTTGCTTTCTTCACCATAGTTTGATTTAACTCTACAGCAGTCTCGAATTCTGCAACATATGTAATTTTACCAGTGCGACCTACGGTGGTATCAATTTTAGCAACTATAGGGTAAGCTTCTTCGGTTTTATATTTATATGCAATTGCATAACGAGGAAACTTAGCAGTTTTGCCTAAAGAATCCCAGTATTCTAATTCATTTAATTTAATAACAAATCCATCACAGTCATATTTGAACTTATCTTTTAAAGCCTCAAACTCATTTATTCGTTTGATTATTTCTGATGCTTCTTTTTCTACATATCCATATTCATGAGTTGGCAAGCCTAATTCTTTGATAAATTTTAAAATTTTATCTTGATGAAAAATATTGTGTTCCAATGGGTTTACAATATCGTACATTAAAACTTGTAAATCTCTTTGAATTAATAATTGAGAATTCTTTTGTCTTAAAGTTCCGGCAGCCATATTTCGTGTGTTAGCAAACTGCTGTACACTAGGTTCAATTGGTTTGCTTGCTTTTTTTCCTTCAGCTAAGGCTTTTTCGTACTTAGGTAATTTTACATTATAGTACTCATCAACTTTTTCTTCATATTCTTGTTCGAGCATTGCATTCGTTTCAATGAGCTTGTCCTTCGTTACATAAACTTCTCCTCGTATTTCAATATCATTTAAATAAGGAATGACTTTTGGGATTGATCTTATCAAAATAGCATTTTTTGTAACGTCTTCTCCAACTTTTCCATCACCACGGGTTACTGCTCTTATTAACTGTCCATTTTGATACATTAAAGAAATTGAAAGACCATCAATTTTAGGCTCTAAATTAAAACTAATGTTTTTATATGGTAATTCATTTTTAATGTCATCAATAAATTTATTAATTTCTTCAAAAGAATATGCTTTTGCTAATGAAAGCATGGGTTTTTGGTGCGTGTATTTTGTGAAATTAATGTTTGGGACTCCACCGATTTTCTTAGTTGGTGATTCAGGCAAAATAAAATCTGGATATTTTATTTCTAATTCCTCTAATTCACGTAATAGTTGATCATAAACATAATCTTCTACCATTGGATTATCTAAATTATAATAAGCATTATTTAATTCATTTAAGTAACTTGTTAATTCTGCAATTCTTGCTTGTGCAATTTCTTTTTTGGATTTGTTTACATTCATAATTTATATTATAACTTTTAATTTCTTGAATGCATTCGTTATCTTATTTTTTAATTTAAGCAAATATAATGCCTATTTGCTAAATTTTCTATTCATTTGAGTACTTTACTATATAATTATTTTAATGAAAAGAGGACAAATGCAATTTGAAACAAAACATATAAATATAAATAAAGAAGAATGAATTAATGCGCAACATCAAGCATTAAGCCAACTTGAAAGAAATAAAAAAGAAGGGCAAAAAATTGAACAATCTTTAATTTTAGAAACAGCTGCTCACAATCTTTTAACATTTTATAGAAACACAGAATTACAATCAAACAATGATTTATACAAAGATAGAATTTACTTTTTACCAATTGCTTCTAATGTTAAATTCTCAATTGAAGAAATGAGTTTTGATCTTAAAACATATTATCAAGATAAATTAGATGAATTTAATTTGGAAGTTAACCCAAATGTTGAGTTTAAAATGCCGGATGATTTTAGTACAAGAGTAGATTTATTTACTCAAAACTTTATTCAAAAATACAGATTCAAAATACAAAGTAGTAAAGAAACTGTTGAAGCTGGAGATAATGTTGAATTTAAAATCTGACCAAGTCAAACACCAGACCAAGCTGAAAAATATAATGCAGTTGCTAATTTAGAATCAAAGAACCCAATTGAACAAGCTTTAGTTGGGCTAAAGGTTAATCAAGTTCAAGAAATTGAAGCATTTGGCACAAAATTTACTTTAGAAGTTTTAATGATATTTTCATATCAAGAAATGCCTATTACAGATTTAAATGTTCATTTACTTAATATTCCAAATATTAAATCTTTAGCAGATGTAAAAACACACATTTATGATGTAACTCAGGCTCAAACTGTTAATGATGAAATTTTTTCTTATGGTGAAAAAATTATGAGCTCTATTTTAGAAATGAATAAAGGAAAGCTTGTAATTCCAGAAGATTTAATTGAAAATGATATTAAAGCATTCGAATTTTCTGCTGAATTTAAAGGCGACAAGAGAGAAGTTGTTGTTTCTACAATAGAAAACTACTTCTGAACTATTCTTGCAATGAAAAAATTCAACTTCATAATTACTCAAGAAGATGTTGATTCAGAATACAAAAAACTTTCAGCCATTATACCAGCAGATCAATTACAACAAATTGGTGGGCAAAGATTATCAAATATTATTTTATTTAAAAAAATAGGTACAATTTATTTACAAAAACATCAAACAAATGAATTTAATAAATTTGAAAAAATATTAAAAAATTATTTTGTTTCAAAATAATTGGTGTTATAATATTTCCAGTGGTTATAGCAGAGGGGATCACCTGATACCATTCCGAACTCAGTAGTTAAGCCCTCTAGCGCCGACGATAGCAGAGATGTGAAAATAGGGCACCGCTGTTTTTTTTACACTTTTTTTATTATTCAAAAACAAAAAGTTAATTTTTTAACTAAAAAAACATAAAAAAATAACTTTTTGCTTTTTTTGTTGTATAATTAATGCGAAAAAAGGAGTAAATATGTTATACGAATCAAATAAAAATCAAGTAAATGAAGTTCTTGCTACTAAACCATCATTATTATTAGAAGTATTTTATGCTTCTTGATGTGGACCATGTAAAATGTTTAAAGGTGTATTAGAAGAATTAGCTCAAAAAGATAATGTCGAAGTTTATAGAATTAATATTGATGAAAACAGAGATTATGCTTATGAAGCTAGTGTAGCTTCTATACCTTACACACGTGTTTACAGAGATGGTGTCTTAGTTTCAACCTTCTTAGGTTACAAACCATATAGTGAATTGAAAGAACTTTTAGGACTATAAGCAGGGGTAATACACTCTGCTTTTTTGCTAAATTTTGTTTATTTTTTTATAAGCAAAATTGTAACTTTTACTGTTACTTTTTTTTTTTTTTTTTAGAAACTATGTTTTATTAAAAATATATAATTTTATTATTAATAAAATATGATAGGTAGGCGTGCGTATTATTATGTTTAAAGCAAAGAAAAGAAAGATTATAAAAACAAGTTTAATTTTAGGAAGTGGTGTACTTTTAACAGGTGCTATTTTTGGCATAACTTTTGGAGTTATTAATCAACATGGTAAAACTTATCAATATCCTTTAAGTGATATGACTAAGCAAAACCTAACAAAGGTCACAATTAAGTTGATTCCTTCACAAGTGTCTGGTACTGATGCAAATACTGAATCTGCTAAAAAAGATGATTCAGATAAGTCTCAAGTGAAAACAACTTTATCATTTACAGACTCAAAAAATAATAAAGTGGTTAAGACTGTTGTTTTACTCACTAATTCTAATGATGAGTTGCAAATGCAAATACAAAATTTAATTCCTAATGGGTATAATTTTGATCCATCTAAATATGCAGATGAAACAACAATTACAGCCCAAATTGGACAAAATAATGTTATCTATATAGTTCCTGAAATCAAATCTCAAACTAAAACAACTTTTGTTTTTTACACGCAAGGTGAAAATGGAGCACAGGAAAATATCAAAACTGTTGAGAAAAATAATGATGAAATTTCTTCTGAAAGTAATTTTGACCTCTCAAAATTACTTCCAGAGGGATATGGTTTTGTAAGCAGTCAAATTCCTACTTTTATAATTGGATACACCAATAGGTTTAATGTTAAAAAACTAGAAGTTGATGTGACATTTAACCTCAAGTTTATGTCAGATAATAAGCAAATTGGACAGCTAGTTTCAGTAAAGGCTCATAAAGGTGATGTTGTAAATATTCTTCGTTATATTCCTGAAGGTTATAAGCTTGCAGAAAATGTTCCAGAAACTATTACAGCTGATAATAATACTTTTGAAATTAAAGTTGTCGAAATTCCAAGACAAATTGTAACTACATTAAACTTTGTTGAAGTTCAAAATGGTAGCGATGTTATAGTAGAATCTCAAAAAATTACGACTGATCAATTTGCTAAAATTGACTACACTAAATATTTACCAAAAAATTATCAACTTGCACCAGGGCAAAATAATATTAGTATCATCTTAGGGCAAGTTAATACAATAAAAGTAACTAAAATTAAAAAGATAATAACAACAACTATTCGTTTTATTGATTCTAAGGATGGTACATCAATTGGTGAGCCATTAAGCCTTCAAACATATGATGATGAAAATATAACTTTTGACAATAGCTGAATTCCAAAAGGTTATAAACTTGTTCAAAATGAAATTAAAATTATTCCAGGCCAATTAAACAACATTTCAATTGAAAAAATTGTTAATAATGTTACTGCAATAGTTGAATACAAATGAAATGGTCGTATAGTATCAACTGCTAAAATCGAAGGTGAAGAAGGAACTGATGTTGATTTATCATCCTCAAGTTACATGCCACAAGGTTTTGAATTGCCGAAAAATGATAAGCAAACAGTTGTTGTAAAACTTGCGAGCCAAACTTTTGTAATTAATGTAATCAAAAAAACTATCGAAACAACTTTTAAATTTGTATCAAATAATGTTCAAATAGGTAAAATAGCAACAATTATAACTGGACCAGATGTTACCTCGATATCACTCGATGAAGTTAAAAAATATGTGCCAGAAGGATATCAAATAGTTCAAAAAGCTACATATGCATTTAAACTCGGACAAGAAAATGTTATCGAAGTAAGTAAAATACTTAAAGAAATTACTACTACAATTACTTTTAAGGATAACGGGAATACAATAGGCAGCCCACATACTTTTAAAACTCTTGAAGGTGATACAAAACCAATTGATTGAAAACAATACTTACCAAAAGGTTACCATGTTACAGCAGAACCTATTATTATTAAAGGCAAGGCCAATGATATTCAAATAGCTAAGGATAAAATCGAATATTCTTACACCTTAATTTTTAAAGATGGAAACAAGTTAATTGGTGAGGTTTCAGGAAAATATTTTGATGATTCAATTCCTAAAGTTACTGATTTTGTACCAAGCGGATATAAATTAGTTAACTCGCTAGATGCAAGTCAAATGCCACAAAATTCAAGTAAGACCTACCAAGTGACTCCAATTATCCCACCTAAGCCACCTGTTGTGACAAAACCTGATTTAACTCCTGAAGAAAAGAAACAAGTCCAAGAACTTGTCAATTCACGTCAAGGGCAAACTGTTGATGTTAATAACTTACAAATACCAACTAAAGAAGAAGATCTCCCAGAAGTTCCAAAAGGAAAAGTACCTAAGGAAGTTGCTACTGACTCATATAAAAGATTAAATCAATATAAAGATTTATTGCGTTCTAATAAAGATCTTACTGCTGATGATCTAAAAGACATTTATAGAGAAGTATGGGAAAAAAATCCTGACTTACTTGAAGTTTTTGCTAAATACTTGAATGGTCAAATACAAATGCCTGGTCGTCCTTTGATTCCAAAAGATCAAATTAGACAAATTGCACGAGCACAACTTGAAGCTGCATCAAGAATTATGCAATCAGAAATTGCAGCTGGTAGAGTACCTGTATTCGAAGTAACTGGTAATACTTTTGGTTATGATGTGACAATAAAATTTGATTATATGGATGATAAATATAATCCAAGTATTCAAAGAATGATACAAGATAATCAAAGTCGTGTCTTGTCTAATGGTGGAAAATATAATCGTCAACCTAGTGGAATATTAAATGGTGATTATATTGGATGAAAGAAATTTGATGTTTCAGGAACTGTTAAAGGTATAACTCCAGAAAAAGATCGTAATAAAGTTTCATATGACCCTAAAACTGGAAAACAAATCAAAGGCGATGATGGTTTAAGAGTCTATGAATACATTCCTGATGGTAAAGATGATTTCAGTAAAAATAAAGCTCCACAAAGAATGCTTACAGTTGATGCATCTAATAAATCTGGATATGACAAATTCTTGCAAATTTTAAAAGAAAATCCATCTATTACAATGGTGAGAGTTGACAAAATTGGTTATGGTGATAAAAATGAATCATTGAGACAATTATTATCTCAACTGCCAAATTCTGTCAAAGTTGTAAATCTCTTCTTCTATACAAAAGATACAACAGCAATTGCAGGTCTTGAAAATGTTCATTTAGATGAAGTAGGTATTTATACAACAATGCCAAATTTAGACAAGCGTAATGATAAAGAAGACTGAGGAATTGACCCAGTTGGACTTAAAAACACTAAATTTGCTTCATTTGAAGGTGGAACAATTGAATCTTGAGAAGCTTTAGCACCAGGCCAAAGAGCTGCCTCAATCATCTTTAATACTATTAGACCATCTAAACATGCTAACTTCCAAGATATTAAAGATGGATTTAATATAGCACTTAAAACCAAAGCTAATTGAAAAATATTTAATGGAACATTTGGTGTTGGAGGATATCCAACGGGAATTGACTTATCATTAAATCACAATATAAAATCAATGAAGGACCTTCCTTTAAACCAAAGAGTCTTTAGAAAACTTACACTACATGCAGACGGAGATACTTTCTCATTACCAATTGGTGAAATTGTATCTGGTCAATTTGGCTCACTTGTGGTACAAGGACCAGATCGTGCCAAAATGTATTTTGACAATCCTGCAACTCACATTTTACATTTAACAGGTAAAGCTAGTGATATTGGTCAAAATTACGGAATTCATTTATATGGATTACTTGAAGCTGGAAAACAATCACTAGACACCATTGTAGTTGATAATTTAGAAGCTGAACAATTAATTAAAAGTTCACAGGCTTGAGGAGCATTTGGATCAAGCTATAAACTTATTGTTAAAAACAAATAGAGGTATATATGAAAATAAAAATTAAACAAAACACCTTATTTTACTGACAGAACTTAATAAGTTATTTAATAATGGGGGTATTATTATTAGTTAGTTTGTTCTCGCTGTCTGCTCTTTTAGGCTGAAAGCCTTATAATACTGGTTTAAATGTTGCAAAGCCATTTTTACCAATTGAGAATTTTTTAGATATTTCACAGCCTAGTTTTCAAGGACGGAATTTTGTTATTATATATAACTTCATAATATTATTAGTTCCGTTAATTCTGGCTCCTTTCTGATTAGCAAGAAATGGAAGTAAGCAGCCTATAAGCTTTGTTAAATATCTTCCATGATCAATTTTATATTTAGCAATTATAATTGCATCATTCACAATATTGTATGCTTATCCAATTACGGAAAATACTAATATTTCCCATTTACTAATTAGTACTATTCCATTTACAGTATTAATGTTAGTTAATTTCGCTTTCGAGATTTATCATTTATTTTATTGCATTAAGGTATATACAGGGATCAAAAAATATATTCGTAACTTTATTATCACTAATACAGCTAAATTTATCTTACTAATCGCAGGATGATTATTATTAGCAAACTTTATTAATGGAAACACACCTGAAACACTATTTACTGTTAAAAATAATTTAAAAGAAGGCTTTAGAATATTATTCTATAACTATACAGTCTGAGGTGTGATTGCAATCATTGCAATTGTCGCTTGCTTTATTTGCTATTGAGGATTTAAGGTTGCAAACTTATTTGTTTTAGAAAATTCACAAATTCAAGCTAAAGCATTATCTAAACAAGCTCTAAACTTTAACTTTTATGCATTAGCATTATTTGCTATTTGAATGTTCGCAAACATCTTTATTGTTAATATAAATGATGGTCCATTAATGGATCGTAAGCCTGTTCACATTTTATGAATCTCAACATTAGTAATTGCATTCCTTTTACTAATACCTATATATTTTTTACTAAAATGAAAACCACTAAGTAACTTAAATAAAACTGCTAAAGGATTTATTTTAATCATTTTATCAATTGTCTATTTATTTGCCTTATTAATTATTCGTATGTTAAATGCTGACAAGTTTAACAATTACATGGTTGTGTTAATTATAGTAATTTCTTATTTTGCTTTATTGTTTATTTACAAGCTGGCAGGAAATACTTTATCTTATATTACACGTTATACCCTTGTCTTAATTTTCGCTTCACTAACCATAGCTGTCTTCTTTACAGTATTATCAGCTTTATTAAATCAAGGAAGCAATAATCTAACTGCTTCAATTCCATTTGAATTTACGTTAGTTGACATATTTATAATTATTCCAATAATTGCTTGCTTGCTACAAGTTATTATTCAGCTAAGCATTTGAGCTAAGGCTACATATATTGTTTACAAATACAATAAAACTCAAGGAGCATCTCATGAAACTAACCTTTCTAACTAATTGACAAAAAAATAAAGCTTGCAAAGCTCAAGAAATGCTAAGGCAAACTTATTTGAATGCAATATTTGCAACTTATAATGAAATTCAAGAAGACAGTAACTTTATTCCATATCAAATATTCACTAACCAATTTCTTATTTTAAACAACATCCAAAAAACTGGTGGTTTATGAGAAGAATTAGTTAATGAACGTGACGAATTTATGTTGCACAAAAATCAAATCGCATTTAAAGACTTTTATATTTCTTGAAGTATAAATCCAAGATTTAGTGAAGAGATTTTAATTCCTGTTATTTCTCATAATTTCGATTCTAACACTAAAGTATTATCTTGGGTAACTGCTGAAAATGATCAAATTCAAGATATCTTAACTAAATATAACGAATATTTACATGATTATTTAATAAACAATGATTGCCCTGTTGAAATTATTCCTGGCATTATTGTTAAATACAACTTTGATTTAAAGGATTTTAATTTATATTTCTCACCTAAATTAATTTCAAATGCATATAAAGAAAATTAAGCAAAAAGCTGAATCACTAGATAAAATATTAACCATTGTTGAATCACAAAAAAATATTAACTTAATTAATATCTTGCGTCTTTCACAACAAATTGGTATGTATTGTCAAAGAGCTAATCAAGCTAAATCTTACATTGATTATCTCGCTAGTAATTATGCTGTAGCCAATCCTTTAATCGAACCCGTAAATAATCATTATCTTACATTTTTAAGCAAATTAACACCTAAAAACTCAATCAGTTATAAAACAATTTGAGTTTATATAACAGAAGAAGAAAAATACGAAACAAACTCATATCAAAAATATGAAAAATACTTGCTTCAAAACCTTGCTAAAAATGACTCAATTGTTGTAATTGGCAATAGAGCAAAAACTTTTGCACAAGAAAATGATCTAGATATCATTTTTGAAAATAACTTTAATGATGTTGCTTATTTAACAGATATTTTGCCTGACTTTTTAGAAGCTTATTTAGATGCTAATGGTTTTTGCAAAATTAAATTTGTCTTAAACTCTTCAAAAACTAAGCAATTGAGCCTAAATGTAATTCCTTTAAGCGAATTAAATTTCGACTTAGACCTATATCATAAACAAAGTAACTTTATGTCTATAGAAGGCCTAAATATTTATCCTAATATAAATGCCTTTATTAAATCACAACTAAAAGCTTATTTAACCTATATGACATTGGCTTTATTAAGCGAATCAAATTTAATTTATCAAAAATATTCTTTAGTTGCAATTAATCAAAAAATCAATGATCTTGAGAAAAAACAAAAACGTTTAGCTCTTGAAGTACTGCGTGCTAAACGTGAATTAGAAGTAGAACAAATTTCAATTCTTTCTAAGAAAAAAGATTTATTACACGATGAAAAGGAGAATGCTCATGAATAATATAAAATGCCTTTTTATCTCAGAAAACTTAAATGAAACAAAAGAATATATTACAAGTTTAGAATTAAATCTTAATCTCGAAGACCAATGAACATTATTAAAGCCTAACTCAGTAGGTTCATATAACAAAGCTTTTTTTAGAACAAAAAATAATGGTGGCGTAGTCAAATACTATATCTTAGATAACGTCTTCCTTACCTATATAAACAATGAGATACATATCACTTATAGAGGTTGCTTTAGATCATATTTACAAGTTAAAAAGAATAATGATTTTATTAACAGCAACGAAGAAAAACTTAAAGGCTTATTAGCTGATTTAAATTACTATCGTAGTTGTAAGCAACTTTCGGTAGACAATATAAATAAAATAGCAATTTACAAGTTAGAAAATGAAATATATATCTTGAAAGCTATTACCTTATTTAATTTAAACCCAGAGGAGAAAAAATGCGAAAACTAAAATGACTTATTTTAGGGCCAGTTAGTGCCACTCTTCCCCTCGCTGTCCTTTCTGCTGCTCCTAATTCAGAAAGCACTCCTAATAGTGATAATACAAACTCTGAGGAAGGGAAAAACTTATCTCCTGACTTTGATGAATTTGCTAAACTAGAAAAAGAAGCGCAAACACAATCATTAAATAATATTTTAGAACAAGGTATTAAAGATCTTCATAATGAAGCTAACACCTTACTAACAAATACTACAACTACAGATGCACAAGACATCGTAAAAGGTATGTATTTAAAAAAGGTTGCAGTTTATTTAGAAACACATAAAGATGCAATTATTAAGAATCCTAGAGATAATGGTTTCTTTACATTCTATCCAGAAATACTTGCTTCATCAAAATCTTTTAAAAGCATGGTCTTAACTTTTGATTCTAAAACTTATCAACAAGTTTTAATTAATGCTGAGCAAGACTCAACTAATCCATATCAGAATCTACCTTTAGTACCATCTCAAATCGAAGACTTAAAGGAATATACTTCAGAAACATTAACAAATACTTTAACTAAAGAGAAATTTAATGCAAAAGTCGATGAATATTTCAAAAAACTAGCTGGTGAATTTGATGATATTTTTCAAAATAGCGATGATATTCCAACATTTGAAACAACATCTATTGACTACAATTCATCTGGTAATTTCAACCTACATCCGCCAAAAGGTTTTGATTCTTGAGATGATTATATTAAATCAAAATATAGTGTTCGCTTCTTGCAATTTGATTTAGACCAAAACTCTAAAGAAGATGAGCAACAAGATAAACCACCTTCTCCAATAATACCACCTCTTCCTCAGATTCAGGACCCTGCTGCACAATCTAAGGAAATCCAAAACATTCCTTCTCTACACCCAATTGTTTCTTCAGCCATGTATGATGCCTTTAAGAGCTTAAATACAGTTGAATTAAAACAAGCTTTTATAGCCAAATACAATAAGAATGTGGAAAAGAATTCTCCTATTTATTTCTTTTTTAACAACAATATTAATACTAGATATCAATACATGGTAACTGAACTTAAACTTGACTCAAATAATGAATTATTAGCTGATGTTAAAATTCAGGATAGTGTAGATAAAAATAACTTACGTACATATAGCTTTTCTATCCAGACACTAGCAGATAAGCAAATAACACTTGCAACACAAGCTGCTAATGCTTTAATTAGAAATATCTTTATACAGTTATACACAGCACTTGGAGTTAATGCTCAAATCGATTATCAACAATTAGTTGATCAAGAATTGGCAAATGTTTTATTTAATATGATTTCACGTGCAATGAAAAATACTTATCAAACTGAATATCAAACAGATTTAAATAATATTATTCAAAAGAATGCATCAAGTGTTAGTTCAATTGATTTAAAAGATAATTTAGAAACTCAATTTGGTACCGATATAAATTATTTTGTTTTATCATCTTTAAAAAATACTGTAATACACAATACATATTATTTCGCATTACTTCCTGATGCTTATTCAAATACTTATAATTTATTAGTTGAAGGAATTAAAAACAAAATTGATTTAATTAAATCAAACATTAAAGTTTTAAATGAATATTACAAGATTAACTATCTTGATATTAGCTGAGTTAACCAAGGTTTAGATGTATTAAGTGATGATATTTCCTTTTTAAAAGGATTAGCAATCAATAATAGTTTTAATTTATATTCTCAATATTTAGAATACACTAACTTAACTAATCGTATAAACAAGACATTTAGAGATTTATACATTATTTTACATGAAGCTCCATTAACGAATTCTCCAGAAAATAAAAAACAAATCACACAAATGTTTGATTCTCTTTGAGCAATGCCTCAAACACCATATACACAGCCAGCAGCTAATAAAAAGCTACTTTACACATTAGGAGCAATTTTCTTATCATTAGCATTTATTCTAATTTTAATTGCTTCTACTTTAGGAATTACACACAATAAATTCCACATAAAAAACACAAAAAATAAAACAATATTAATGAGTTCGCTAGCTTCAATTTTCTTAATAATAGCAATTATTTTACTTGCTATCGGACTTGGAGGTCTATAATGACAAATAATAACTACCCTAAAATTACAGGTATATTTGACTATGTTGTAGAAATTTCAGGTGAGTATTCATACTTCCAGAATCAAATTTTTACTTTAGCAAGTAACCCAGAAGTAAATTTAATTTTAATCTCAGCTACTCAAAATAAGGCTTATTGTCTTTCAGAGGGAAAAATAGGTGACTTCTTAATCGGAGAAAGCGTTATCCCCACAACTCAAGAGCACTATATTGAAACTTCATTGAGCTACTTTGGAAAAATTATTAGTATTGACGGAAGCATTCTTTACCCTGCAGTTAACGAAAGCAAAACAATGCTTTCTCATAAATCATTAGCATTTAATAAACCTAATTCATTACTTTCATATCAGCCATTAGAGGAACAATTACATACAGGTTATATGGCAATTGACTTGCTTATTCCAATTGGTAAAGGACAAAGAGAACTTATTATTGGTGATAGAAAAACAGGTAAGACACATTTAACATTAAATACTATTATTAATCAAAAGAACGAAAATGTTAAATGTATTTATGTTGGAATTGGTAAACAACAATCAGACATTGCTTCTGTTTATAAAACATTAAAGGATAATGGAGCGATTGATTACACTATTATTATTAATGCTCCAGCTGACCAACCTTATGCACAATACTTAGCACCATATATTGCTATGGCACATGCTGAAAATCTAGCACACCAATATGATGTTTTGATTGTTTTTGATGATTTAACAGCACATGCTAATATTTATCGTGAAATTGCATTATTAACAAATAAACCTGTTGGGAAAGAAGCCTTTCCAGGTGATATGTTCTTCGCTCACGCCAGATTACTTGAACGTAGTGGAAAATTTGTAGGTAAAAAATCTATTACAGCATTGCCTATTCTACAAAGTGTTGAAAATGATATTACATCATTGGTAGCTTCAAACGATATTTCAATTACTGATGGGCAAATTGTTATGAATACAGATCTATTTGCACAAGGAAAATTGCCAGCTATTGATATCGATTTATCTGTTTCACGTATCGGTGGAGCAGTACAAAAACCTTATATAGCTAAAGTTGCTGGTAAGATTGCTAAAATTTATAAAGCATACAAAAGACAAATTAAACTTGCTTCCCTTAAATATGATTTAAACAACGAAACTAGTGCTTTATTAACCAACGGATCATTAGTTGAACAAATGTTTACTCAAAAAGGAATTTCTGTTTATAAACCAGCTACAATGTTTTTAACAGCTAAATTGATTTCATGAGGTATTTTGAAAAACATCACAAACATTCCATTAGCATTAAAATTTATTGAAGAATTATGTAATTATAATTTAATAGCTAAGGATATTTTAGACAGAATGATCACAAATAAAAGCTATGATGATGCAATGGCTAAAGATTTCTTTGCATTTGCATTGCATCAATTCTCAGATTTCAGAAACTTAGGCTGAAATATTGAAATTAACCAAAAATTCATGGACATAGATATAAACTCATTAAAATACATTAATGATAAACTAGGAGATAAATAATGACTAAAGGTATAGTAACCAAAATTTGAACTGATGTAGTTGAAGTTTCCTTTCCTAAAGAACAACTACCTAAAATTAATAATATTTTAGTTTCAGCGAACTCTGAAAATCACTTACTTGTCAAGAAAATTGTTAACAAAAACATTGTCTATGCAGTTATCATTGATGCTAACGAAACTATAGCAATAAATCAAGAATATTTTGACACAGGAAATACATTTATGGTTCCAGTTGGATCTGGTGCAAAAAATAATATTTTTGATGTTATGGGAAGATCATTAAACAACTCTAATCAAGCATTTAATAAAGTCCCTATGGACTCTACAATTGTAACTAATAATGACTTCAATTTTGAGCCACAAATCTTAGAAACAGGGATTAAGGCTATTGACTTCTTTATTCCTATTTTAAAAGGTTCAAAAATTGGAATCTTTGGTGGAGCTGGTGTTGGTAAAACAGTTCTAATGAAAGAAATTATTTTCAACCTATCTAAAAAAGAAAAAAACACTTCATCAATTTTTATTGGTGCGGGTGAGCGTTCAAGAGAAGGGGTTGAACTATATGACGATTTAACTAAATCAGATCTTATGAAAAGCTCTATGATGTTTATTTCTAAAATGAATGAAAGTGCTGGAGCTAGAATGAGTATTGTTCCTGTAGGAATTACAGCAGCTGAATACTTAAGAGACAAAGAAAAAGAAAATGTTTTATTATTTATTGACAACATTTTCCGTTTCCTTCAAGCTGGAAATGAAATCTCAGCTTCTTTAGATAAAAAACCTTCATTAGGAGGTTACCAAGCAACATTAAATACTGAAATTTCTTCTGTAGAAAATAGATTATTCTCAAACGAAAATGGTTCAATTACTTCATTTCAAACTGTTTTCTTACCAATGGATGATTTATCTGATCCATCTGCTCTTGCAGTATTTAACCACTTAGGTGGTTCTCTAGTTCTTTCTCGTGATGTTGTGGCTAAAAATATTTATCCTGCTTTTGACCCACTTGAATCTTCATCTGCTACAGTAGATGTTCAAATCATTGGTCAAAAACATTACAATGCTATTATGAAAGTTAAACAAATATTACAAAGATACAAAGAACTTGAAGATGTTATTTTAATTTTAGGTATTGATGAGCTTGATGATGAATCAAAAATTATTGTTAAAAAAGCTTTACAACTACAAAACTTTTTCTCACAATACTTCCACACAACCCAACACTTTACTCAAATGCCAGGGGTTTATGTCCCATTATCTAAAACAATTGAATCAGTAGAAAGAATAATTAATGGTGAATTTATAGATGTTAACCCTGAAAAATTCTCATTCATAGCTACTGTAGATGATATTCAAGATGAAAAATAAAATACTAAAAAATTCACTTTTAATTTTAGGGTCAACTTTTCTTAGTTTAGTTCCAGTTTCATGTTTTCATGATTATCCAGCTAGACCAGTAGAAAAACCTGTTGACCCAGGCGATTCAAAGCCTAAACCTATAAAACCAATTAATCCGGGTGAAGGTGAACCTGTACCTGAACCACCAGTTATTGGTGGGAATCCATTCAACCCACAACCTCAAAAAGACCCTACAACACCAGATGATGCTAATACACCTGAATATAAAAATGCTTCATTCCTTAAAAAATATTACATTGATGAAGCAGCATATATTAATTCTTTAGTTAAATCTCTTTGACCAGGTGGAGTAACAGAAGCTTATAATGAAATTTATGAAACATACAGCAAAAAACACGTACAAGATTTTGATAATAGCGCTTCTGAATTAAACTTACCTGCATTTCTAGATTCTTATGCTAAAAACTTTTCAGTTACAGATAACGAAAATAATTTAGTTCTTAACCCTCTAGGTCAAATACGTAGAAGAAAATACTGAGCTGATGCTGATGGGGATCGTGGTACAGCAAGATATATCCCTAATGACTTATATAAGGAAATATTAGGTGAAACATATTCAATTATCATTAGTAATGAAAATAAATATTTAACACCTACTAGCTTACCACCATCACGCCTCTCTCAAGGTACAGCATGAATTCTTGATTATGCAACTGATAGCAAAGGTCAAATTTCGAAATTATATTTAGCTACAAACCTGCACGTAGCAGCAGATATTACTTCTAGTTCAGATAATGGTTCAATTTATACAAATATATTACCTGATAGTGTAATGAAACAAAATGCTGATAATCTAATTCAAGCTAACAGCAAATGGGAAGCAATGAACCCTGCAATCCTCAAACTTCAAAAAGAATATGAAGAAGTTTTAGCTAAATACGGTGATCAGTCACCTGAATTTGCAGCATTTAATAAAAAATATAATGAAGCATTAATTCCTTATGATGAAGCCGGCAAAGCTGTTAAAGCTGCTGATGCTAAGATTGTGGGTGTTACCCAAAAAATTAGATTAGCTCATTTTGATCCTGACACTCCAGTGGGTGTACAATTAAAACAAACCAATAAAGATACTCGTATAGCATACTTTGATTTTGATCCGAAAAATGTAAAAATTGTTTATACTGGTGCAAACTTCTTAAGCACTTCTCCTTCTAGCTATTTAGATAGTTCTTCTCCATATGCTAAATTAGAGGAAATGGCTGATTTTGCTGTATTAGAATTTACTTTAAACCCTAATGCAGATTCATATCCATATAGTTCTCCTAATGCAGATAGTGGGCTTGATAACAATAAAATTGATTCATTCAATAATTATGTGTTATTCTTGACTTCAGCATACCAAAATAAAGATAACCAATCTAAACCAGCAAATTATGATTTACTAACTGATTATGATAAATTAGTTGCTGAAAAGTTAAATGTAAATGATGAAAATATATCTAAAATTAATTATGACTTTTTAGCTTTAGGTTTCCCTAATGCAAAAAGTGATGATGATTTAGTTATATCTACAAGTAATAAAGATGAAATTCCTTCATTAGCTACAACTTCATCTGTGTGAGTAAATAAATCTAAGAATAATAAAGATAACCAACTTGGTGGTGGATTATCTCAAAATGTTGCGTTAAGAACATTTATTGATAAGCCTGGCTTAACTGATATTTTAATCTCTAACCCAATAATTAATGCCACTGATCATAAAGGTTTTGAAATTAGATATTTAAAAGAAAAAGGTTCTACTTACACAGGTAATGAATACATTAATTATGGGCTAGGATATATATTACAAAACTGACAGCCAGGGCAAGGTGGTTCAGGTTCATCTGTACGTGATATTAATGGAAATATAATTGGTTTAACATTTGCTGCTGCTGATGCAAATTTTAACTCATTAGTTTCACTTACACAAGCCTTAAGATCTCCTGGATATAACTATAATGGGCAATATGGTAAATATAATTTAGAACAATATGATTTAATTTATGGTGGCGGAGCAAACCAAAGAACATCATATCGTCAAGCACTTCAGAAAATTTATGGCGATGACTATAAAACAAAATTATTCCCTAAAGGTGTAAAAGAAATTCCACAAGATTATCAATTTAAAAAATAAATTAAAAATATCTAGACTTGAAAAATCTAGATATTTTTTATTAATTTTGATAAATTGGTTTAATTAAATCGTTTAGTTCTTTCATAGTAATTGTGTTTCAATTGTCTTGTGTAAAGACAAAACCTAATTTTGAAATAACCTTAAATGTTTGTTGATTATTAGCATTATCCGTTATAGTATATTCGACATAGTAAATACCACTATTATTACTATCTGCAGGTCCTAAAGCTTTATTTCATTTAGTTAATCTTGACAATTCTGTATTATTAAACTTTTGAATTACTGTATCTTTTTTAGTTGCGAAATCTATAAAATGAATTTTGGCGTTAATTGGATATGTTGAAACTGAAGTTCACATAAATGAATATTCAAGTGATGTATTTTGGTATCATAAACTATCATTTGCATTGTAGTTTGAATTTTGAGAGTTTCCATTTACTGTTATTTGTGAAAATGCATCAAATGTTGGTGAAGTTGAACTACATTCTAAGTATAAAACTTCTGAATTTACAATATCATTTGGGAATATTTCATTGTAAATTTCAACATAGTAATATCCTTGTGGATTTTGAATTATGTTTTTGTTTAAGCTTAATGCATCAATAGTTTTATAAGAAATAACTTTTTGTCATCCTTCTTTTCCAGGTTTTAGTTTTGTTTGAGAATAATATACATTAGCTCTTAATGATAAATTACCACCTAAAATTTGACTTTTATCATTTATTGCTGATATATTAATTTGATATCCATACTCATTATATAAACCTTGAGAAACAGAGTCAAATTCATTTAAATTACGTGTTATAACAATTGTTTTTGCATTTGCATAAGAAGGGTCTAATAAATTGTTTTTGTAATTATCACGCACTTCTTGCACTAGTTGATTAATTTGCTCATTTGAAAGATTTTCATGAGTTTTAGCATTAATTTCATTTCACTTATCTAAAAAGTCCTTTTTATTTTGCTCAGAAATTTGGTATACATTTGAACCTATTGTATAACCACCAAGAGTAAATTTATAATATGCTAACTCATTGATTAGATCTTGTTTGTTGTATTTTGGTTGACTATTAAATCATGTTGCTAATTTAGGATCTTCCATTTTAGTTTCAATTTTTGTATTATCAGTTCATGTTACATAAACTTGATCATTTTGGATGTTAAAGTTATATAAAACTTTATCTTTATTACCTATTTTTGAAACTGTATGCGCCTTTGTTTTGACATCATAAATTAATATTGAATATCCATTAGTTTTATCATAGATAGGAATAGCAATAGAGTCTTTATAAGAATAAAGATTTACACTAAAATTAGGTGTGTCCAGAAGAACTTTGTAAGATCTAGTAATGGCATCCAGCATTTGTTGCTTGTATGTTTTTTGTATATCTCATGTAACTTCTGTTCCAGTGGTTTGATTGAAGGTTTGCTCTGTTATAAATCCATCTGCTTTGAGTTGTTTCCCCTCTGCACTTCATCTATTTGGTGAATAACTAAATCCATATCATTTTCCATTGTTATATACATAGTTTGGAGAAATTGTGGCACTTCCCCCATTTGCTTTTCCACCCATAATTGTAGTGCTTGCTAAATAATCACGTTCTGAATTTAACATTACTTCATCATTTAAATATAATGTGTTATAAGGTAATCCATATAAGTTATTAAATGTATATGGTAGTA
The DNA here is from genome assembly GCF_048284415.1 of Mycoplasma paraquilae. NCBI lineage: Bacteria > Bacillati > Mycoplasmatota > Mollicutes > Mycoplasmatales > Mycoplasmataceae > Mycoplasma > Mycoplasma paraquilae. The sequence goes on along the minus strand of NZ_JBLVZU010000003.1, from coordinate 80,157 downwards.
AAACCCCAGAAACATTTGGCACAAATTGTGAAGTACTTGGTGCTGTTATAATGCCACCAAAGTCACCCTTATAATGTGATAAAGGATATAAATAATATGCTTCAGCTGATTCGTATGTAATGTCAGAGTCGAATCATTTGTAAGTTTTTGAACTAGGATCTGGTTGGTTTTGATCATTTACTGGTAATTTCATTCAAACAACCATGTGTCCACCGCTGGTTTCATCTTCTGGCAATTCTTTTGCTTTACCTGTAGGTCATGCAAAAGCTTTAATACCAGCCATTTGTAAAAGAATAGCATATGAAGAAGCCATGTCTCTACATACACCAGTATGTAATTGAATTGCTAAATCTAATCTTGCAACAGGCTTATAAATAAATCACATTTTTACATATTTTCATAAAGCAAATGCTTTATCTCATTCAGACATGCCTTCTTTAATTTGATTCATCCCGTCTCTAACAAACTTAAAGACTGCATCTTGTACTTTACCAGGAGTTCTGAATGCTTCCATATAAGTATATTTGAAACTACCTGTTCGTACATATCATGTTGTATTGTTTACATATTGTGGAGTATTTGGGAAATATCCATCAGACTGAATTGAGCCATCTTTATTCTTGTAAGTAAATGCCATTTGGTTAGAGTCTACTGTGAAATATGAGTAATTAGTTTTCTTAGTAAATTGCCATTCAAGAAAAGCATTATTTCAAGCGTCTGTAGTAATTAATCTATCACCAAGTGTGAAATTAACAACTTGATTACCAATCATCTTATCAAACATATCAACAAGCATTTCTTGTGTGATTTGATTGTCTGGAACTTTTGGTAGAGGAACGTCTCCTCAATTATAATTTTCTGATGGTGAATTATTTATATCTTTGTATTTTTCATATAAATTCTTTAATGCACTTAACGAAGCGTTTAAAGAATTTAATGTACTTGAATCAGTATATTGGTTTTGGCTAATTCCTTTTTGGATAGTGCTGTATGCATCAGGATATTTGTTTTTATTTATATTTAATCCATTAAGAACTTTTATTTGGGCATAAATTTCGCTTTTTAATTGTGCTATCTTTTGGTTATAGTTAGTTCAAGCAGATTGAGTTATTTGTTTTAGTTCATTAGCTGTTTTATTTAATTCTTCAATTGAAAGTGATTCTAAAGTTGAATTATTAATTTTAGTTAGTAAAGAACCTAACTGCGCATCAGTATAGCCATATTCTATTAATTTATTGTAAGCTTCTTGTGCAGTGACTAATTCTAATTTAGCAGTTCTTAAAGCTTGAACAGCTGGATCAATTTTTGCTGCATTTTTATATACATCATAGACTTTTGTTAAGCTAACTAAAGCATTGTTTAGGCTATTCAAATTATCTGTATCTGAATAAGAAATTTTTAATGCCTCATTTATAGCTTTATAAGCTTTTGGATTATCTTGTTCATTAAAGTTTAAGTTCTTAAGTTGAGTTTTTATAGCATCAATTTTAGCCTTAATGTTTGCGCATTCTGCCTTATAATTTGCTTCTTCTTTTGTTTTTAGGTCTGAAATTTTAGAAATTATTTCTTTTAATTCATCAAATGAATAAGTTGATAAATTAGAAACTTTTATACCAGATAAATAACTTGATAATTCAGTAGCTTCATAACCTTTTTCTTTAAGCGAAGAAACTAATGCATTCGCTGCAGCTAGTGCATTATTAGCTTCTTGCACTGTTTGCTGCATAATCTGTACTGCACTATTTTTATATTGCTCATAAACTTTATTTAAGTTATCTAATTTTGTTTTTAAATTAGCAAGTGTATCTGCTGCATTAAAATTATTAAGGCTTAGAGCAACTTGAATAGCTTGATAAATGTTATTACTCATTGATTGAGTAATTCCAATATTATTAATTTTTGAAATAACATCATTTAAGCTTTTAATTGTATTATCCTTCGCAGTAGCGTAATTTTCATTTGCACTTGCTTCTAATTCTTGAACTTTTGCAATAGCAGATTCTACTTCTGGTAATGAATAATTAGCAATTATTTCATCAGTTAAAGTTTTTAAATAATTGTTTAATTCTACTGGTTCATATCCATTATTAAGTAACACTTTAGCTTGGCCAGTTGCTGTAGCTATAGCAAGCCTTAATTTAGCAATAGCCTGTTGTTTTGCCACTTCTTGGCTATTATCAGTGTTATTGTTAATGTCTTTATATTTATTGTATAGAGCAGTTAAATTAGCAAGAAATGCTTTTAATTCATTTAGTGTACTTGTTTTAGTTACTGCATTATTTTTTAATCCTTCACTAATTGCTTGATATGTTTCAGGTTGCTTTTCGTTTGAAACATTTAATGATTGAATATTATTAACAACAGCATTAATTTGAACTTTTACAGCGTCGCAAGCTAGTGTATAGTTTTTTTGCACTTCGCTCTGTGTTGATTGCAATGTTGATAAAATTTCTTTCAATTTGTCTAATGAACATGATGGTAAATTGTCTAAGTTAATATTCTTCAAACATTCTTCTAATACTTCTGGGTTATAACCATTAGTTTTTAAACTATCACATTCATTGTTAGCTTGGGCTTTTTCATCTGTTATTTGATTTATCAATTCTGTTCTTTGTGCAGCATCAGGCTCGATAACAGGCTTATTTGTTAAATCTTTATAATCATTATAAATTTTTGCAAGTTTATTGTTCCATTCATTTAAAGTAGGAAGTATTGTATCATTATTTAAAACACTAGCCTGATTTATCGCTTCTTGCATTATGGCTTTTTCATCATTATGACTATCATCTAGCTTATCAATTAATTTCTTTAAAGATTCAATATTTGCCTTAATTTGGTTTAAAACATTGGCAATAAGATTATTAAATTGTTGAGTTATAGTTGATATTAAATCTTGCCCACTAGCAAGAGCTTCAGACATTTGCTTTTCACTGAATTTTTCATAATTATCATTATTTATAACAAATTCTTTAATTTGTTGTGCTAAATCCATAACTTGATTTGCAATTAATTTACTTTCTAATGCTTCTAGTTGGCCTTTAAGTTCTTGGAACTTAACATTTAAATGGTTTTTTTCTGCTTGTGTATCATTGCAACTGGTTGCAATCATAGATGCAGGAGCTGCTGTGGCACTAAGAACTAGAATGCTTTTGATTGTAATATTTTTCTTATTTCTCATATTTACCTCTTTATAAATATATTTTATTAAATTTTGAGAAATGTATCATATTTATAAAGCCCTATTTTATGCTAAAAAAAGCAAATAAAAAAAATCCAATACTGGATTCGAATGGTGCCGGCAACTGGACTCGAACCAGCGACCCCTTCCTTACCATGGAAGTGCTCTACCTGCTGAGCTATGTCGGCAAATCGTTAATAATATAATACCAAAATATTATTAACGTATGTATAAATTAATCTATAATTTCTAATTTTTTTAATAATTCAAGAAATTCCTCTAGTTTAACAATTCTTTTTTGCAGCTTTTGAGCTTTCAAGTATTTTAAAGTCGTCGTCTGATCATCACAACTTATAAGGAATGTAGTAGATTTTAAAACTGAATTGTTTACTTTTCCACCATTAAGTTCAATTACTCGTTCCAGACTTTCTCTACTATATGTTCCTTCACCAGTAATAGCAATATTAAAACCATCAAGCAGATTGCTGTGCAAAGTATTACTTTTTAGTTCTATTTTATTATTTGAATAGGATTCGAAATTTCTTTTCGTTCTTGTTAAACTTCAGTTTCTTGTCTTGCTTTTTTCATTACACAATTTCTTATAAACTTTATCAGTACAAATCACATCAGCTAATGCTCTATGATTTTTTTCTGCCGAATACTCAATTGCATAATAATTACATAAGTCACCTAATGTGTTATGTGATAAAGAAAGTTTTGTTCTAGCTAATAATAACGTATCAATAATTTCGTTAGAAATATTTCAATTTAATCTGCTATTTGAAAAATAATTTAAAAAACGATAATCAAATGTTTTTATATTGTGACCTATTAAAGGCAAATCCTCAATGAATTCAAGAAATTGAGCAAGGACAATTTCAATGGGGTCTTCATTTCGCAACATTTCATTTGTAATATGTGTCTTTTCGACAATGAATGGAGGAATTACTCCTTGAATTTTGACTAATTTAGAAAATTGTTCAACTATTTTTCCATTTTTAACTTTTATAGCTGCAATTTCAGTTATTTCATCATTATAAGGCTGCAATCCTGTAGTTTCTATATCTAAAACTACATAATTATCTAAGTGTGTATTAGAATAATCCACTCATTCCCCCGCCAAAGCCACCAAAGCCTCCGGTCTTCTTAAAGTTTTGAGCAATTTGAGCCATTTTTTTGCTCATAGCATCAAAATCATTTAGCAATTTGTTGTATTCTTGCGCACTTCTACCACTCCCTTTAAGGATTCTTTCTTTACGAGAAGCTTGTTTAAGTAGTTTAGGATTCTTTCTTTCTTGCTTAGTCATAGAAGACATTAGAATTTGATATAACTGCATTTTTTCTTCGGCTTTATCTATTTCTGATTCATCAATTTTGCTTGCTAAATTACCTGGAAGCATTTTGAGTAATTTAGAAAATTTTCCCATTTGTTTCATTTGCTTAATTTGTTCCATTAAATCATCAAGTGTAAAATTACCTGAGAAAATTCTTTCAACCATATTTTTAGCTTTGTCTTCATCAATGTTTTCAGAGGCCTGTTCAATAAGTGTCATAACATCACCCATACCAAGAATTCTTTCAGCCATTCTATCTGGGTGGAAAAGATCTAAATTAGAAGTTTTTTCTCCTGTCCCAATAAATCTAATTGGAATGTTAAGAACTTGTCTTAAACTTAATGCAGCACCACCACGTGCATCAGAATCAAGTTTAGTAATAATAACACCTGTCAATTTAAGCTTATCATTAAAAGTGCTTGCTACATTTATGATATCTTGTCCAGATAATGCATCAGCTACAAAAAAGATTTCGTCAGGGTGAGCAATCTTTTTAATATTAACTAGTTCATTCATTAATTTTTCATCAATCGAAAGTCTTCCAGCAGTATCGATGATAATTAAATCATTTTTATTTTCATGTGCCTTTGCTAGTGCATTTTCAACAATAGTTTCTGCAGGTATATTAACACCTTGTTCGTAGTAATCAACTTGGATTCCCTTTGCTAAAGTAACAAGTTGATCAACTGCTGCTGGACGATAAATATCTGCTGCCACAACCAATGGATTAGAAATATATTTTTTCTTTCTTAAGTAATAAGCTAATTTAGCAGTTGCTGTTGTTTTACCACTACCTTGTAAACCACACATCATTACGATATAAGGTTTTTTGTCAATTTTAATTTCTTTAGTTTCATTTCCTAAAACCTTTACAAGTTCATCTCTAAAGATTTTTATCATTGTTTGTGATGGATTAAGTCTCCCAATAATTTTTCCTTCTTCAAGTGCTTTTTCTTTAACATTATTTACAAATTCTTTTACAACCCGCAAGTTAACGTCAGCTTCTAGTAAAGCCATTTTAACTTCACGAGTAACTTCTAAAATATCAGCTTCATTTAAAGTTGTTTTCTTAGCCATTTTAGCTAAGCTTTTTTGTATTCTTTTTTCTAAAAAATCTAACATAAAATTATTATACAACACATAAGTAAATAGCTAATAAATTTCAAAAAACTTATATAATATCTTTTATGAAAGAAATAGAAGTAAAATATCCAGAAAGATTAGACAAATACGTTTCAAATAACAGCGATATATCACGTAATGATATTAAGCAATTAGTTGAACAACATTGTGTCTATGTTGATAACATTTTGGTTAATAAACCAAAATTTACTGTACGTGAAGGACAGATTATTAAAATTACAAAAGTAATTGATAAAGAAATTAAGATTGAACCTAAGGAAATGCCTTTGGAAATCCTATATGATGATGATTACTTATGTGTTTTAAATAAGCCAAGTGGGCTTACAGTACACCCTGCTCCAGGTCATTATGATGACACCCTAGTAAATGGTTTATTACACCATTTTAAAAATAATTTATCAAATGAAAATGGATTACTTAGACCAGGAATTGTACACAGAATCGATAAAGATACTAGTGGACTACTAATTGTTGCTAAAACAAATGAGGCTCACAATTTATTAGCCGAAATGTTTGCTACTCATAGTATTAAACGTTCATATTTAGCGATTTGTGATGGGATTATCGAAAATACTAAACTCAAATTAGTTTTACCAATTGGTCGTTCAACTAAAGACAGATTAAAAATGGAAGTAACTAACCATAATTCGAAACCTGCTGTTACTTATGTAACATTACTTAAAGGTTTTTATTTAGATGGATTACCAAAATCTTTAGTTAAATGTGAACTTGAAACCGGAAGAACTCACCAAATTAGAGTTCATATGGCTCATATTAAGAATCCAGTATATGGAGATCCTGTATACAATAAAGCTATCGATGATAAAGGGCAAAGATTACATGCTTATAAATTAACCTTTATTCATCCAGTGACTAAAGAAGAAATGGTGTTTTTTGCTAAACCACCAAAAGAATTTGAAATTGCAGACTTCGATTTCGATCAATTCTTAAAAGCAGAAACTCAAGGAGGTAAAAATGAATAATCAAACTATTGAATTAGAAAAATATGAAACAGTAGAATCATTTTTTCGAGACTATAAAAATAAGTTTAATCAATGAATGTGAGTTTGACTAGCTTGTGTAGTTACTTGCTTTGCATTACTTGTTGCAGACTTTGTTATTACATTAGTCTTTCAAAAAGATTTTTTAAATGCTTATTACTTTAAGATGGGATCTTCAGCCGCAACTCAAGTCTCAAAAGAAAATCCAAACGTGATGTTAAATGTTTATATATATAGAGTTGCAAGTATTGTAGTATATATTTTAATCTTTGCTTATTTAATTTATTCAATAATTAGTTACAAGGTAACAGCAAATAAAAATCAATCATTTATTAGACAAAATATGTGATTAGGAATTCTTACATTTGTCGTTGCTATTTATGCAGTATTTAACTTAATTCAATATATGTATAATAATGCATTAAATCAATATGCACCATTTGCTATTGCAATATTTGCAATTGAACTAGTATCTTCAATCTTATATATCTTAATTTACTTTATACCAGCTGGTCAAGTTAGAAAACTTGTTAAATACAATGTATTCGTAGTTCAAAACATTCAATTCAAAATAATTCAAAAGAAATTCCAAGAAAGCCAAGCAAATGGAGGAAGTAGTCCATTTGATATCTTCAATATATTTAACAATATGGCTGCTGAATTTAACGCTAATGCACAAGATGCAAGCGAAGGAAATTCCGAAGAAGAAGACGAAATTGCTCGTCAATATCACGAAGCTAAACAAAAGGCTGCTAAAAAAGAACTTTATAATCCTGCTACTTCAATGGATGAAGAAAAAGATAAAGCAATGGAAAAATTATTATCAATGCCAAATCAACAATTGTTCGAAATGGCTGCTATCTTAAACATTTCTGGATATGAAGACATGTCTAAGGATGAACTAGCGTCTTTAATTTACAATTACACCAAGCAAGCTCAAGAAAGATATGCACAAACTCAAAAAGAAATTCATCAAGATAATAACGATAAGAAGTAATCATAGTATTGCTTCTTTTTTATTCAACATTGTATAATTAACTTATGAATTACAGCACACTAACAGACTTTAAATTGGCCACTATTACTATTAATAATCATCCTTTTTCTTATTACTACTATGAAGTCAAAGATCGCTTAATATATAAATCTTTCATTAACAATGATGAGATATATATTATCTATAATCCCAGTATTCCTAAGTTACAAGATAAACTTCTCAAAACTCTTAAGTTCTATATCCCTAAATTAAAATATGAATTAAGCCCTAATTATGATACTTTTTATTTTATAGGCAAACAATATCAATATAAGTACAAAAGTATTGGTTTGATTTTGCTTGTAGAAATAAACAACCCTAGTAATGTGCTTGCTAGCATACCTTGCTCGCAAGGAAAAGAACAGGATTCTCAATACATTGTTAAATGTATTATTAAGCATCTAAATAAGTTGTTTTATGATTACATGCAAAATATAACAAATCATGTTACTCAAGCGTTTAAACGTGGCCCTATTGACATACAAATAGTTAATAAAATTACTTCATATCATGGGCAATATACTTATAATAAAATCACTAATAATGAATTAATTAAATATAATTTGAAATCTTCAATTGCTGCTCCTAATTTCTTACTCTACATTGCTATTCACGAAGTTGCTCATTCCCTTAGCCATGGGAATGATAAACATAGTCAAAAATTTTGATCTGCTGTTTCTTTATTGTTACCAAACTATAAAGAATATAAAAACAAATATATTTTTGATTTTATATCAACTAAACATTAGTTTTTATGAAAGTCATATTAGTGACTTTTCTAATGAAGCAATAACTATCTTTTTTAAATTTCTGATTTTAAAACTTATACATACATATTTTTAATAGTAATGATTGATACATTTTTCGCATGCTCATTTTTTATATTTTTTATTATTCTTCTATCATAAACTACTTTAAAAATGCTTATTTTTGCACAAAAATTAACATAAAATGTAATAAATATAAGTGGGTTTGCTAAAAAAGTGACAAAAAATAAGACTTTTAATTTATATAATGTGAGCAATAAAAAATGTAGACGTTTTTTGTATAAACCTGCTATTTGCTAAAATATTGGTTTCATCTATATTTCTTATAGCAAAAGCTTAAGTCATAATCATAATTTGCACAAGTAATTTTATGTTCAGAAAATCAAATAAGCCTATTATGTAGGGGCTTATGGATTTTAGTATTGTGAAACTTTATAACCTTCCTAGTTTGTAAATTATCAAAAGATAAATCTTAAAATGCATTACTTATAAATGGTATTAAAATGATCTACATAATTTTATTAATAATTACAAATTAAAGAATGAGTTTTTTATACAATTCAATATACTGTTTTTTTACAATTAATGATTTCTAAAAAAGCACCCCTGCACGAAAACAGAAATGCATGTATTAATAACCATCTTTAGATTTTTCTAGTATATAAATATTGTTAATATTATTTTTTTAACTTCTTTACCATAGGTATAAAGTATTTCTTGTAGTATTTTTTTCTGTTACATTCAAGATATTGAAATCAGGTTTTATCATCAATCATTTCAAGACTTAAATCATAATACTCTTGAATATTAGAAAATAATTTAGTTATTATCAGCTGTGGTGTTTTGAATGAAAAGGCAAAAAGCATTGTTAATCAAGTTAATAAAACAATAATCATCGTGAAATCTGCTCGCTTGCGAATTATTAGAAGCACAAATGTTGTCAATAAGATAAGTAATAAATCATAAATTAAAAATGTTTGCCATAATGATATGATAAAAAATGCATGTTTTATTTTTTTATTTAAGATTTCTTTTCTTTTAACAATATATTGATCTTTATATGACTTGATTAAGGTCCATTCTTTGTTTGGCTCTACTGGTTTATCTCTTAAATTTACTTTCGCTAGAATTTTTCCTTTTCACTCACTTGGAAAAAACAAACTTCGCATATATTTTTTCATCACCATATGATAGATCCAAGTATCTTTATAAGAACTGCCTTCATTTCAGTCTTTTTTCTGATTTAAATCAAATTTTAAATATTCTTTGCCAGTACGTTTTATATCTTTTATTCAGAAAATGAATCTTTTTCATATAAAAGGGTTTAACCATATCAATAGTATAAAATACTTAGTCATTATCATAAATGCTAATGATATTCCGACATGCAAAAAGACTAAGCCAAATATTTTATTCAATTTTATTATTGAATTTTTATATAAGCTTACATTCTTTTTTAAATTTATTTCTTTTCGTTGATTTTTATGCAAGCTACATATATCATGTTTTTGGTTTTTATATCATTTCATATTTTTACTCCAAAAATTAAAATTTGAACAAGAGCATCAAACATTGCGATAAGTAAGTTAACAATACTTAGCCAACATCTATGAATATCAAGGTTTTTTTATAGCCAGTTTCTTTTTCTAAAAGATGAACATTTTTATAAATTTTGGATATATATTACATAATAACGCATCTTTTACACTTGTTCCTAGAATGATTCTTAATTTATTATATTCATCTTCTCAAAGGACACACTTAAATACTGCTCCTCTTCTTTTTTTCTTTCAATATCATTATGGGGGCGATTTTGTCTTTGTTTAAATCGGTGTATTGTGTATTTATATCTGTATTAAGCAGAACAAAATTTGTTACAGTAACTAATGCAAACAATAAATTAATTTTATTTACCTTCTCATAACATCATTAATATATAAGATAAAGTTTATATTATTTTTTCACAATCTGCTGTGATATTTCTATATTTTGTACAGGGAATTTTATTTTCAAAAATCAAGTAGGCCTATAGGGTAGAATTATTTGTTTTTTGCACTCCCAAACTTTGAAACTGCACAGCATTAGGAATATATTATTATAAACAAAGCATAAAAAATGCTCACCTATAATTTATAAGTGAACAACAAAATTATTTTTCTTTTACACATAATAGTTATTTTCTGAGTTACCTGGTATTAGTGCTTCTATTTGTCATTTTAATAAATTAAACGGATATTTACTTGCTCCTAAATCAAATAATAACTTAAGATAAAAGTTTTGAAAATCATCTTTATTCATTCCATTTCATTTTACTGGCAAGTAAATACTTATTTTTGTTGAGTAAACAGTTCATACTAGTCCTAAGACAAATGCTGATATATAAATATAAAACACTGTAATATTGATCGTTGCAATATAGATCATTAGTCCAAGTATTACAATTGGTAATAAAACAGTAACAATTGGCGTTAAAGCGATTATGAGTTTAACAAAATTACACTTTGCTCTAGAAGATTTTACTCATCTTACATTATTAGTTTCATCAGTATTTAAGATATAAAAGTACCTGTAAATAAATGAAATCATTTTACTTTGTTCATTTGGAAATCTATTTTTGAGATTTCTAGTATTCTTTTTAAATCTAATCATAAAATTAAATGAACTATATGTAAAATAGTAAATTGCCGTAATTGATAGTGGGATAAATCAAATAGCTAGCAAACTAACTAACGCAATATTAAGCGCATTTTGATTTGTGTCAGTTTGAAATACAAGTCGTGAAGCATATCCAAAACATACACCTAAAATAGCAGCAACCAAGATAATGCTTAGTATAAAGAATGTTCACCAAAGTGTTAATATAGTTTTCTTTTGTTCTTTTGAATTCATTAGTATCAATCCATTTCTGTTCCTTACCTTATAAAAGAATTTATAAGTTCTAGAACATATAATTATACTTGATTCTATGACGTAATTTCAGAACTCAAAGCTTTTATGGGCTATTTTTTATTTAAAAGCACATTATTTTAAATTTATTAACCTATTTATGCAAGCATTTTAAAATAATCATTTTACACAAACCTTACAAAATTATTCTTACTAAACAAATAATTTATACAAAAAATACCAGAGTATAAACTCTGATATTTAATAATTAGTTGTCTAAAGACAATTATTTGTTAAGACCTTCTCATTTTCAGTATCTAACTTCGTCAATGTCAATTCCAACTTCTTTAATGTATCTGTTGTGGTATGCAATTTTTTCATCCATTAATGCAACGAAATCTTTTGCTTTATCACCGTAAACTGCGTTAGCAGCTGTAATAGACATGTGGAATCTGTCCATTTCTGACATTAAACGAATGTCGAATGATGTTGTAATATCACCATTTTCTCTGTATCCGTGTACGAATAAGTTGTGGTTCTTACGTGAGAAGAAGATGTCACGAATTAATCCTTCGAATCCGTGGAATGCGAATAGAACTGGCTTGTCTTCTGTGAAGATTGCGTTGAATTCTTCATCGCTTAATCCACGTGGGTCAATACTTGGGTGACGTAATCTTAATAAGTCAACAACGTTAACGAATCTGATTTTTAGTTCAGGGAAGTATTTGTTTAAGATTGAGATTGTAGCTAAAGCTTCTAAGTTTGGTTCTGTACCTGATGCAACTACTACTAAGTCTGGTTCTTCGCCTTCTTTAGTTGTTGAAGCTCAGTCAATAACTTTAAGTCCTTTGTCTACTAATTCTTGTGCTTCGTCCATGTTGAAGAATTGATCTCTTGGTTGTTTTGAAGCAACAATAAGGTTAATAACGTCTCTTTCAGCAAAAGCTTTATCTAAAACAGCAAGTAATGAGTTTGTGTCAGCTGGTAAGTATTCACGAATTAATTCTGGTTTCTTGTCAGCTAAGTGCCCTAAAATACCTGGATCTTGGTGTGTGTATCCGTTGTGGTCTTGTTGGAATGCTGTAGATGTAGCAATAACATTAAGAGATGGATAGTCTTTTCTTCATGAAATTTTACGTGCTTTAGCAACTCATTTCATGTGTTGTGTTAACATTGAGTCAACAACTCTTAAGAATGATTCGTATGATGCAAAGAATCCGTGACGTCCTGTAAGAACGTATCCTTCTAAGAATCCTTCTGCTTGGTGTTCTGAAAGTTGTGAGTCAATAACTCTTCCAACTGGTCCAACAGCTTCATCTAATTCAGCATCAACTCTTTCAAGTCATTGTCTGTTTGTTAATTTAAGTACTGCATATAATCTATTTGATTTTGTTTCATCTGGTCCAAATACTCTAAAGTTATCTGGGTTTCTCTTGATTACTTCAGCAAATCAGTTACCTGCATTAACCATATCTTGGTCTTTTATTTCACCTGGTTTGTTAATTTCTAATCCGAATTCTCTTCAGTTAGGTAAGTTAAGAGCTCTTGGGTTTATACCACCATTTGTAATTGGTTGCATAGCCATTCTCTTGTCACCTTTAGGAGCGATTTCAGCATATTCTTCTTTGAATTTTCCATTTTCGTCAAATAATTCTTCTGGACGATATGAAGCTAATCAAGCTTGTAATTCATCTAATAATTTAGGATTTTCAGATGTTACAGGAAGTGGAACTTGGTGAGATCTAAAGCTTCCTTCGAATGTTTCACCGTTAATTTGGTGTGGACATGTTCATCCTTTTGGTGTACGAACAACAAGTGCTGGTCAGATTGGTCTTGTAGCAACTTCTGCTGGTAATTTTCTAGCTTCTGCTTGAATTTCTAAAATTCTTTCAACAGCCTTGTCGAAAGCTTCAGCCATAAGTTGGTGAACACCTTCTTGGTCAAATACGTTAGCTTCCACAAAGATAGCTTCTCATCCATATCCTCTTAACATTGAAGAAATTTCTTCATCTGTTTTACGAGACATAATTGTTGGGTTTGAAATTTTTCCACCATTAATGTGAATGATAGGTAATACAGCACCATCATTTACTGGGTTAATGAATGATGTTGAGAATCATCCAGCAGCAAGTGGCCCTGTTTCAGCTTCACCATCACCAATAACAGCAGCAGCAATAATGTTAGGGTTATCTAAAATAGCTCCTGTTGCATGTGAAAGTGAGTAACCTAATTCTCCCCCTTCGTGAATTGATCCAGGTGTTTCAGGAGCAGCGTGTGATGCTGTTCCACCAGGGAATGAGAATCTCTTACACATTTTCTTAATTCCAGCTTCATCTTGTGTGATTTCTGGGAATAATTCTGTGTAACTTCCATCTAAGTATGAGTTTGAAATCATAACTTGTCCACCGTGTCCTGGTCCTTCAATGTAGAACATGTCTACACCGTATTTGTTAATTACCCGGTTTAAGTGTGCGTAAATTAAGTTTTGTCCTGGGATTGTTCCTCAGTGACCGATTGGGTACATTTTAACGTCTTCAGCTTTTAAACCATCTTTCATAAGAGGGTTATTTCTTAAGTAGATTTGAGCTACTGAAAGAAAGTTAGCTGCACGCCATCAAGCATGTACTTTATCTAAATATTGTTTTTCATCAAATAAAGTCTTTTTCATAAATATTCCTTTTAAATTTTTGATATTTAACACATTAAGTTTAATGTCCAAAAAATTCCAACTCAATATGTATCCATATTTTACATTTTTTCCCATTTTATCCATATAAAAATATTTTGCTTTTTCTTCCTCTCATTTTGCACTTATATATAACTTTTTTTATTTATTTTTTTAGCTGATTTTATTTAAATAATTCACTTAAAATGACTTTCTATTAGTGCTAAGTGTATAAATGTGAATAATAAAAAAATATTTTATTTCGATGCAAAAATCTAAAAATCTGTTATTTTATTTATATTAAAGTTTAAAAATATTCAAACTATAATAAATAAAATTTTGAATAAGGAGACAAAATGAAGAAACCAGAAATTATTTTTATTGACTTAGATGGTACAACACTTGATACTCAAGAAATTAAATTTTGACAAAGAACTGCAACACCATATACAAAACAAGTTTTAACGGAACTGAATAAAACAATTCCTGTTGTTGTTTCAACTGGTAGAGGTGTATCACCAAAGACAAGTAACCTTGTTAAAGAAATTACTGGAGTAGATACTTATATTGCTTGAAATGGTGCAAAAACTGTTGAAAATGGTGTAATTGTTAATGAGGAAATCATGTCAAAAGAAATTGCACAACAACTTTTTGATGAACTTTCAAAAAACTTTTGTTTCGTAGTTTATAACTCAAACGCTAGAGAACAAGCATATGTAAAAAACAGAGTATTTAGATGATTCATGGGTGGTTTTGGTAAAAAAACTGCTCACTCATATAAAGAATACAATAATGACTTTCCTGTTTACAAAGCACTTGTTTGATCATTATCAGGTAGAAAAATTAGAAAGCTTGCTTTAAAATGACAAAAGCAATTTGAAGGTAAACTAGAAGTTTCACTTTCAGGTTCTAAAAATAATATTTTAGAAATCACAAAAGCAAACTGTTCAAAAGGTGATGAAGAAGTTCGTTACTGTTTATCAAAAGGAATTAATCCAGCTAATGCTATGCACATTGGTGACTCTATGAATGATGCTTCTACTAAGAACCGTATCGGTACATTAGTTGCTATGCAAAATTCAGTTGATGAATTAAAAGAAATTGCTGATGTAATTACAGAATTCAGATGTGATCAAAGTGGGTTAGCTAAATTCCTAGAACAATTTTTACCAGAAAAAAATTAAAGTTAGGCTATCTAACTTTTTTTTGTAAAAAGTTTATTTTTGAAATAAAAAAATAATAAAAATTAACTTTTTAAATTTTGAAGAAGTTGATATTGTTTTTTAAAGTGATACAATATATACAGAAAGAGGTTAACATGAATAATAAACAAGAATTAATTACATTACAAGCTTCATTATTTATTCTACAAGCTAAAATTAAAAATTTTCATTGAAACATCAAAGGAGCTGACTTTTTTGAAATTCATGAGCAATTAGATAAATTATATGAAGATACCACTGAACAACTTGATGCGGTGGCAGAAAAATTATTAATGTTGGGATACAATGCCTTAGGTAGTTATCAAGAAGTAAATAAATACTCATTAATTAAAGAAATTGAATCAAAAGATTTTGTTTCAAATGAAATTTTTACTTATGTAGTAAATGACTTAAACACACTTCTTGAATATATTGGAGAAATGGATAATATTTCATATAGAGTCCAACCTTTACTAGATGAAATTGTTATTTACTTAGATACATGACACTGAAAATTTTTAAAATCAACTAAATAATAAGTTAGCAGTCTATTTAATAGGCTGCTTTTTTATATCAAGGATAAGAAAATGCACCTATTTGCTAGGTGCACCATATATACGTTTGATTTGATATGGAGAAACATATCTGTCCGAATAAAAAACTAACTTTTACATCCCTTAGGATCGTATACCCGCCAAAAACTATATAAACGGATATACATTAATATAGTACATCAAAAATGTAAAAATAATATTAAAAAATATATAAAAAATTTACTTTTTTTATTTTGCAAACAAAAAAGTCACTTTTTAGTGACGATTTTGGAAATGTGCTTTTCGGTGTTTATATACACGATTAACTTGTCGAAACATATCCCCTTCTTCAGAATATTGTTTACGCCCAAGTCTAGTATATCTTTCTGCTGCTTTATCGCTAATTAATTTATCAGCATGTAAAATTTCAAGATAATAATTTATTATTTCGTAATTAAAGAAATATTTATATTCACTATATAGTTGCATAATAACTTTCAATTCTTCAAAAAGCAAATTCTTTAGTAATTCTGGATATTGCATTTGTCTTGAATGTAAATTGAACTCATCTCTATCTACAACTTGTAATTCTTTATCAGGATAACATTTTACATCTAAATCATAATCTATAAATTTAATAGTATTATCTTCGAATATAGGCTTTGATGCCATATTAATGTAATAATATGGGCCTGAATCTTTTAATAATACAATTGCATTATACATTGCATCTTTAGGAATAAATCAGATGGCGTTTTCATTATATCTTCAACCATTTACATCTTTTTCATATTCAGCAACTTTTGTATTTTTAAGAAATAATACTATATGTCTTTTATTATGAAAAACTACTTTTGCAGAATTTCATTGGCGATATAAATAGCCATTGTGTTTATAACCTTGGACATTTATCATTGATCCAACTTTTAATTTACTAAAATCTCATTCCATTGTTATCCTCCTTTCTTTTACATAATTTAATTATAGCATTAGCGTGGGGTTTCTCACTTGATTGTAGTTTGATTATTTTTATTTTCAACCACGTAATAATAATTTGGATTATCAGCCCTTCGGGTAGTTACTCAACGATTAGTAGGAAGCTTTATTTGATGGTCTTTAACTAATTCATTATTCTCAACAATTCCATTTTTATTTAAATCATCTCAAAAGTATAAGCTACCTTTTTCCCCGGGCACAATATAGTCTTTTGTTATATAACTAATATAACCTGTCGGATAAATCCGGTTAGCTAATTGTGCTTGTCTTAATTCTCCATTTGCTTGAATAGCATTTTCGATTTTAGCACCTTTGTCAAATGTTTGGTGTCCGAAGAAATTAAAAGTATCTAGGTAGATGATGTCACTATGTGCTACTACTTGGCCTTTATCATCAACTACAGCAATTCCTGTATGGGTCTTGTCTTTTAAATATCCACTAAATTTTATTTTAGTAATATTATTTTCATTCTTTTGGACTTGAGCAAAGTTTTTTCCGACTCATTTTCAGCCTGAATTGTCATAATAAATTTGTGCAATTTCACTACCATATCCCATAGTATATAAAAACATTTTATAGAAATCATGCGCTTTATTTGTTTTGATTTTTGCCTCTTGACTTTTGCTTATTCTATCGAATGTATTATATGAATCAAGTGCAAAAGGAGAAGCAGGTATCATAATTGAACTTGAGCCTTGAACTATTTTAGTTACTCACTCTCCCTTATGTAAATCATAAAATGTAATAGGGTTATCAGGATCAATGTTCCCTCAACTATCATCTATATATCATCCTTGTCTAGTTAAAGTGTCAAAATTATTCATAAACACTTTACCATAGTCTTCTGCAATTGAACTAGGTCTAATTTCATATGAACTAGCTTTAGCATTATAGTTAAACTTCATGTTTCCAAAATATCCAGAAGAAAATTCTTGTCGATTTTTTTCAGCAATAATTGCTGGATTAGGTTCGTTAATGTTATAGTAAGACTCAAATGCAAATTTCAAATATTCTCTAGGCACTAATTCAGTTAAAGAGTAATAATATCTTAAATCACCATTATTAAGTGCAAATTTTTCATCAGGTGAATATCAGAATCATGGCTTACTTTCAAGTCTTTTTTGTAAAATTAGTGGATCTTTTGGAGATCCTTGACCATTATATATACCATTAGATACATCTCATAAATCTTTAGGAGAAAAGTTAGTGTATAATGCGTCCGATACATCTTCTGCACCTGGCTGACCAAACCATCTATCTCTTAACAAGGCTAAGATTTCAGGCTTGATATAAGACTTTGCAGCCACATCATAATTTAATAAGTATCTAAAATTATCAGCAAAATACCCATTTCAATATTGTTCATTAGCTGATGAAAAGATTTTATCAAGCAAACTATCCTTTTTATTTTGACTAGGTTCATAATATTTAACTGTGACCATTTCCTTGTCTTGTATGTTTGCTACTGGGCCAGTTGCAATACCTGTTGGTATAACGTTATCTAAATTAGGGAGAGCAATCTCCGCATAATTATTAGCTCAATGATGCATATATTCATGGAATAAAGTTTGCATAATAGTAGCTACTCTATCATATAATGTCGCATTTGTTTCACACATAAATGCTCCATTAATATAAATGTTTTTAGTACTTGGAATATAAAGTCCATTAGCAGTTGCTGGAATAATAGCAAAATCATTAATATTAACCGCTTCTAAATCATAAATCTCTGGGCCAAATGTTACTTTACGCTTAAATTCATTTGCTAGATATGCTAATCCTCCTGGGCCAAGTAGGTATCTATTATTAGCAGGATTTTCTTTATCGACTTTATAAGCAAAATCTCTAAATTTAACCTTAGTGTAAGGATCTATATATTCCACATAAGTTCCTTCATCATTACTTTTAGCTTCTCAATTAATATCTCCAACACTATTTACAAGTGCCAAAGCTTCTGTTTTTTCTTTTCTAGTTAAGTTATCAAAAATTTCTACTTCATTTGGACCAATTTTTAATAATTTAAGCTCTGCTTGTCAGGCAGGAGTCTCATAATGGGGCTTAATATTAATGGTTTCTTTTGGGATATCATCATCTTTTTGCAATAAATAGCTAGCAGCAAAATAAGCACTAGTTGCAATAGCGCCTAACCCCATTAATATTCCTACTGATAAAATACTTCAGCCTATTATCTTTCTTTTCTTACCCATAATATTTATATTCTATTATATTTTCATTTTTATACTAGTCTTATATTCTTGAACTCAACTTGAAAATAAAAAAATGGTATTTTCATTTTCGAGTTTAAAAATACCATTAATTTTAATATTCAAAATAACTAACAAAACATTTTTTCTAATAAAGCTTGCTTGACGTTGTTTAGCTTTTCAAGTTTAAGTTCTTGAGAAGATATTAAGGATTCAAGATTTGAGAAGAAGGCACCTATTTTTTGTTGTTCAGCAATACTTGTTGTTTTAATAAATTGATTTGAAAGATCTTTTTTTACTAAAGTTGCCATCATAGTTGTGGATTTAGTTGAATCTCTCAACACATTTCTCATAATGCTTTCATTATTAATATAGTATTTTCAGAAGTACAAGTCATACTCCTTCATTACTGGCTTAAAGACTTCGAAGACATGAGAAACAATACCTGACCCAATTGTATTGACTACAAATCTTCCATATCTATAGTTAGCTGATTTATTTCCTTCATATGCAATATCCCCTAAATGGAAGATATTGTAGCTTTTAAGATATTCTGTATTGCTTATTTTTTGTTCATCCTTAAAGTACATATTAGCAACAGATATTATGTTCTTTTCTGTATATCTAATATTTATATTTTTTTCGTTGTTGCAATTATATAAGTCACTAAACTTATTTAATTTTCAAGGCTCATCAAACCCTTTAAATCTTATTTCTGGGAATTTTGAATTTTCTGACGCAAACATTTTGCTTAGAAATGATTGTTTTACTTCATTAAGTTTTTTAAGTTTTAATTCTTCAGATTGAATAAAAGAATCTATATTTGAAAAGAATTGTCCTATTTTTTGTTGTTCTTCTTTACTTGTGGAATAAAATAATAAAATTTCACCTATTTGATTCTTATTAATTTTTTGAGGAACCGCAGTAGTTAATGTCTTCGATAAAAGCTCTTGTTGGGCTGCCTGTGTTTTTAATAATTGATTCAAATAATGTGAATCAACATATGGTTTAATCAAAGCCAATGAAACATAGTAAGCTTTTAGTGAATTATCACAGACAACGTTTGTTGTCCCAACATCGCCTATTCTAGTCATCAAAACATCACCTTTTTGCGGGTATTTTTTGTATAGTTTACAAAAATCGTGGTACGAAATATATTTATTGGATTTTAAGGTTGCAATATCTTCAACAGAAAGAAACATAATACCATTTTTAGTATATTTTGGCGTTTCATGAATCCCATCATATATATCAGAAATATTTCTTAATTTACTAATATGTCAATATTGTTCAAATCCTTTAAATCTTATTTCGGGCACTAATTTTTCCTTTTTCATATATCTCTCCATCTCAAGATAACTTGTTATAAATTAATTTTATCATAGCTATATAATTAGTTACTGAAATGTATAAATTTAACTTTTGATGAAATTAAAATTTTCACATATAACAGTAGTTTATAAAACTTTGTAAAAAAATAGTTTTCGATTTTTAGTCAAGATAAGTTGATCATTTATTACAAATTATTTTTTTAGCTTTAGTAAGATTTCATTGCTTATAAAAAATAATTTTTATGTGATTTTTGACACGTTTAATTAAAAAGCTTATAGTTTAGGGCTAAAAAGTTTTTAATTATATATCAGTTGGAAAAATAATTACATTAAAAACATTATGCTAGTAAATAGAAAAGATTCTTCTAGTTATATATAATTGCAGATCATTTAAATTAAATATGTGAATAATTAAAAATTTAAAAAGTGTATTATAAAATGATAGTTATTACTTATTTGGTAATAATATAAATTAGTTTTTGGATTTTACATTTATAAATTCATTGTTCAAATTATGTTTATATTCCTGATACTTCACAATCACAATCATAAATGTTGCTAAGATTTCATTTAATAGTAGTTTTATAGCATCCAGTGATATTTTTGACTTCTACATTATATAAATGAAAACACTTATTTTTTGTAACTTTTTTCCCTAAGAATTATTCTATTAACCTATTATCTACTTATTTTGAACAAAAATGAGGGTTTTAAACCATATCTACAATATAATCTTCAAAAAAAGTGGTAAAAAATTTTATAAATTTAAAATTTGATAATTATTATGCTACTAACTAGGAAAAGCAATATAAGATCATGTATATTTTTCATCTAAAGCCAGTATTTATATTTACCTTTTATAAAAAAATATCTTTTATTACTAAGAAGTGATAATTTGTTCCACATTATTTCCACAAAAATGTGGAAATTTGTGGAAAGGTAGTCAAATTTAATATATCCTGTTTGAATTAGGATTATAATAAAGATGAACAAACGGAGGTATTTATGTACAAATACAAAGCAAAACTATTATCAAATGATGAAATTATTGCTCAAGCTAATACAATCGAAGAATTAGAAGGGCAAATCAAAGGATTCCGCCGTGGACAAAAACATGGTTTACACACAAAAGCTAATGAAAAAATTGAAATTATACGTGTTGAAAGAAACCATTTAGAAGGAAAAGAAGCTTCGAAAGAAGTTGTCTTAAAAGTTGTATAAAAAATAAATATAAAAAATGAGGGGGCTCCTCATTTTTATATTAATTTATTTGATTCTTTAAAGAAAAAAGTTGTGATGATAAAGGAATTTCTAGCATAGTTGTTGAATCATTGAAAGAAGTTGCACTTTGCACTTCGAATTCTAAGACATAATTTCATGTAAAGTTAATTCGTGAATTTTCTGTGTTTGTGTATTGAACTTTAAAATTTGAAAGGCTTGTGCTTTTTAAAACTATTCGGCTAATTTTGAATAAGTCACCATTTAATATCCCTTCTTCAGGTTTTATATTTCAATCTTGAAGAGATTTATGTTTAAAATTGAGTTTAATGTAATTATTAGAATTTAATTCTAACAATTCTTCTTCATTTTGCATGACTTGGAGAGCTATTATATAATTATCACTTCCAACAGCACCTAAATATTTCATTAATTCATTTTGTTTAGAAATTTTAAATGTGCTTACTTCTTTTTCTGGTAAAGAAGTAATGGTTGTTACTAAATTTCTATATGGCTTTCTATCAATAAATTTGAAACTGTCAGGTACTATATAAAAATTTTTTTCAATATAATCTGAACTTATTTTATTAAATCCTGTAATTTTAAATTCTCTGTTTCCATATGTAATTATCTCACTGCCATTATCAGCATCATATTTTAATGAAACTATAACAAACAATTCACCTGTTAAGTCATTCGGATAATATTTACATTCAAATTGAATTGGATGTCCATTTCACACTTCAAATTTAGGATCAATTTCAAAAAAGTGTGTTCAATAATTTACACCTTGTGCATTTTTAGCCGCAAAAAAGGAAGGGTAATAATTATGATCAATGTTATCAATTAATTTAACATGATTATTTAAAACGTAAGATAAATATTCTTGTTCAGAATAATTTAATCCTGCTAAATTGTCATATGTTCTGTTATATACACTTATTTTTCCAATTTGAGTTATATTTCCATTTAACATAGATTGTGGTAAGTAAGATATTGAAATAAAGGCATTAAATTTTGTGCCACTTTTGCTAATGTTAAAGGTGTCAATTTTGAAACTTGAATTTGTTAAAACATTTATTATTTTATTATTTAATAAAAGTTCTAAATTTTTTAAATAAGGAATAACTTCATCAGGTTTTTTATTTAGTAAAAAGTCAGGATTTTTTTGTTCTGACATTAATTTTTCTAAATTTCATTCAATTTTTAATGAACCAAAATCTGTTCCATTGATCACATACAAATGACTTATATGTAATGTCACATTGTCTAATCTTTTTCCTTTGTATGTTCCTTTTAGAGTAAAATCTAACGTTCCTTTTTTATCATCAAACTGTACAACCTTTACATTTTGTATTTTATAGTCTTCGTTTTCAAATAATTTTCCATTTATTTTTTCAAACACTTGACTAGCAGTCATATTGCTATTAATATCTAATAATGGAATTATAGTTTTATAAGCATCAATACTTATTCCATTAACTGTTCCGCCTAATGTACTGTCATCAATTGTAACAGGTTCCGTTGGTTCTGGTTGAGTTTGAGGATCCGGATTTAGTGGAGTAGGTTTAATTGGTTGTGCAGGTGGCACAATCGGTTTGCTTGAAGTACCTCCAGCGGTGCTGGGTGGTGTATCTGGTTTAGGTTGAGAATTTTTACTCTCTTCTTTTTTCGCCCCACAAGTTGCTGCCATCATAGGCAATGTTGCGACTAAAAGTGACCCTAACAATGTAAATGCTTTTATTCTTTTCATCGAATCTCCTTTTATTGGTTTGTATATTTTATATAAAAAAGTGAATTTCCAAAATAAAAATGTCCCAAAAAGGAACATTTTGTATTATCAAATTTTAATTCTCTTTTCTGGAGCTAAATACATCTTGTCTGATTCTTGAATTTTGTATGTGTCTGCAAATAAATCAAGATTCATCATTAAGACATTACCTCTTTCTTTAGCCGGTGAGTGAACATCTGTTTCAAGTAATCTTCTTGCGTATCCTTCTCCTGCTTTTAGTCTTCAAACTCTAGCTCAGTTTTCAAAGAATTTTTCTGGTGAAAAATCAGGTTCTTTTTGAGCAGCTTCTAGGGCACAGGCAACTCCGCCTATATCAGCTATATTTTCAGATACAGTTAATTTACCATTTACTTTGCCATATGGTGTCATACGTGTATCATATAAATCAATAACTGCTTGAGTTTTTTCAGCAAATTTAGTTCTATCATGATCAGTTCATCAATTTACCATTGATCCATTTTCATCAAATTGAGCACCGTTATTATCAAAAGCATGTGAAATTTCGTGTGCTATAACTGCTCCAATTCCACCAAAGTTTGCTGATGAAGATTGATTTATGTCATAGTATGGGGCTTGCAAGATAGCAGCTGGAAAGACAATATGATTTCCAAATGGGTTAAAGTAAGCATTAATTGTATCAGGTGACATTCCTCAGTATTTAGGATTTACATGTTCTAAATATTGAGACATTTCATATTCATACATTATTTGATCGAATGCAAGGATATTTTCGAACACATTTGAACCTTCTTCATAAGTTTTTACAATAAACTTAGCATAAATTGGTTTGATTTCTTCTGGATATCCAACCATAACACCTAGTTTAGAAAGTTTTAAAATTGCTTTGTCTTTAGTTGCTTGAGTTAATCATGTATTTTCTTCGAGACGTTTTTTATAAACATCAATCATGCTTGAAACCATACGTTCAACATCTTTTTTGGCTTTTTCTCCAAAATATTCTTTAGCATAATACATACCAAGAGGCATGCCAAAGTATTTTGTAGCAACATCATAAGCGTATAATTCTAAATCACGAGGTTTTGCAATTGAGTAAAGAACATTCTTAAAGTGTGAAGCTTTAAATCTTATCTCTTCTGACATAAATCCAGCTGCATATATTAAGTTTTTAATAAATAATAAAGCTTTATATGCTTCAAAGTTAGCATCAGTATAAATTTTGTCTATATTTTCTATAAATCTTGGGTTTGAACATGAAATTTCTTTAACTTCTTTTTTAACTAATTCTTGTGCAATTTCTTGAATATCAAAAGTTTTAACTGTTTCTTTATATCAAGCAATGTCTTTTAAATTGTATAAAGAAGTATAATCAGCTTTTTCTTCATTTGAAAGAACAAATTCTACTAAAAAGTTGTCAAATTCAAGAGCTTGTGCAACTAATTTATTAGCTTCTTCAGTTGTTTTACCGTATGAAACTAATAAGTCAAATGACATTTCTTTTCAGGCTGTTAAAAGTTTTTCTTTTTGTACTGGATTTCCATAAGTTTCTTTAGAACCTAAAATTAGTCTTGGGTCATCCATTCATAAAATATATTTTTTATTATCGATAAAATCTTCACCAATACCAAATGGTAAAGGTAATGAAGAATATTGCTTATCAAATTCAAAATAATTTTTAGCTAAATCTTGAAAACTTGTTAGTTTTTCAATTTTGTCTAAGTGTTTTCTAGCTGGTTCTCACCCTAATTGGGTTCTTTTATCAGTGTTAATTAACATTTGATATAGTTTTACATATTCATGAATCATTTTATCAGCTGGTAGAGCTTTCTTTCCAGCAGCTCATTCTGCTGTTAATCCTTTTAATAATTTTTCAATCTTAATATCTAATTCACCGAAACAAGAAATTGAAGCACGATCTGCTGGAATTTCAGTGTCTCTTAATCATTCAAAGTTGACATATTCATAAAAGTCATCTTGTAATCTAGGTTTATTCATTTTGTCTCCTTGTTTTTAAATAATAATATTTAAATTATACTTTACTTTTGAGTTATGAAAACACAGTATAT
Organism: Mycoplasma paraquilae; assembly: GCF_048284415.1. NCBI lineage: Bacteria > Bacillati > Mycoplasmatota > Mollicutes > Mycoplasmatales > Mycoplasmataceae > Mycoplasma > Mycoplasma paraquilae. Next base: position 54,847 of record NZ_JBLVZU010000003.1, on the reverse strand, counting down.
AAATCATTAGTATCTGCTTCACTTAAATACTTTATCACTTAAAATAAGCATACTCAGTAATTATTGCGATAATAATAGTAATAATTTATGCAGATTAATACAATACTTATTGTTTTTAAATTCAAGGGCTTGCATCGCAAGTAATGATTTACTATTATCACTTATTGTCATGTGTGCGACAATATAACTGAAAATTTGTAGAGTCTTTTCATCAGTTTCAAACCAGTAATAGTAACCATATCTTTTAACATCAATAATCCTCATTTTCGTCATTGACATATCTATATAAACACGAAATTCTTTTTTTAATTGAAAAATATTTTCAATTTGTTTTATTGTTTTGATTATTTCTTCATCATTTTTTAATTTATTAAGTAAATCAAATACTCGACTCAAGGTTTCAACATATTCTTGGTTTGGTAGAATACTAATCAAAAACTTGTGAAAATTTTCATTGATTAAATTACTATAAGGACTATTTTTATATACATACATTTCATATGGAATATTAAAAAACATAGATTCTTTTACTATATTTATGAAATTCATATTTGGCAGTTTTTCTAGAATTTTATTCAAATCCAAAAGGCTATTAATTATTTTTTTAGTTCTTGGTTTTGTTTTATTAATAACATAGCTTGTGAGTAGCTGGCAAACTTTAAAACCAACCATCATATCTAGTTTAATTACTTTAATATCACCAATTTTTTCTATATATGAATCAGGTATAGTTTTGAATTTCATACATTCTAGGTTTAATATTTTATTTTTATTACCGATGATTTTTATAGAATTATAGAATTCGTGATTAATAGATTCTTCAGCTACTTTGTAATTCTTTTTACATATTTCTCAATATTCATTTCTTTTATATAGATCATTATCGTTAAACAATAAAATATCAATATCATTTGGCATTCTTTCTATAACTCCTCTAATATATAAGGAATAGCTTCCTTGAAGAATATAGTTTTTATCTCAATATCTTAAATCCTCGATCAAATTAATTATCTTTTCTTTCATAATTAAATTATATTTTTATTTTAGATAATTGCTAATAAGATAAATAACATATACACGCTTATCCAAATGTATATCTTATATAAATTAAAATTTTTGACATTTTTATCAAATTTTTCACTTATATTCAATTAAAAAGATTTAATTAATAAACGCCTTAAAGAAAGATTTTTTATTAATTAACAAAATAATATAAATTATATTTGCTTGAATTTTTTAAAAGTACTAAGAACTATTTTTACTAAAAATATGAATATAAAAAATTGAGTTTTCTTTTCTCAAGCACTTTTATGTCTATTTATTAGTATAAAAAGTTATGCATAAATATTATCCTTAGAACAGAAACCATTTCCGGAACAATCCCCTTGATATGACATGTAGGCTATATTATTGCTATAATAAAATTGGACAATTGTCCGAAAGGAGTAAGATGAAAAATGAATTAATAAATTTAGTTGTTGCTGTCGCTAATACAACAAATGCGATTAATCCAATCAACACAAAAGCCACTGAATCAGACAATGAGCTAAGTTCAAAATTAAAACAATATATTAGCTCTTTTTCTGAATATGAAAAAAACGTACTATTATCCTACTATGATGAAGTAGATGAATTATCTAAATCTCATTTTTTGAGAAATTTATGAATCTATAAATTTACAGAATCTACGTTGACTACAAAGAGATATAATTTTGCCACTAGAAATCTTCATGAATCTGATTTAAATAATTCAGATAAATTAAAAGAACTCGCAAGTAAGCTAACAAAGATTCTTACCAATAAAGCTAACGAATACCAAGCTGAATCAGATAAAAAATATAAGGATGGTGGAGCTACATTAGGTGCAGGAAACGCTGGCGTAGCACTGCTAGGGGCATTTTTGTGGTTTGCACCATGAATTGCTGCTATTGCTGCCATTCCTGTAAACACAGCTGGTGGAGCTTTACTTTCTGAAGCAAAAGACTTAAAAAATAAAGCTAATCAATTAAATAAAAAAGTTGCTAATATAAATAAGACTTTTTCAGATCTAGGAAACGATTTTGCAATTGTTTCCGCAATGCAAACAACAGCATTTAAAAATATGACAGATTCTGAAAAAAATAAATATAAGACCATACTACAAGAAATCATAAATAATTGTGTGCTTGTTGTCTCACAATTGGAAGGAATTGCTGTAGAAATAGATGACAAAAATGCTAAAAATCAAATTAATGAAGTCAAAAATATTGTTTTTGAATTAAAAAATTCAATTATTAATGAAATTGACTCAATACAGCCAAAAGTCGTCCCATCAACATATTCAACCTCTAATTCAGACGATTACGATGAAGGTTATTAATATTTTAGGAGAAATATGATCGCTTATACATATAACGTAAATAATGATAAAAATAGTGATAGCCCATATATATTGTATTCAATTGCTATGAATGCATTTTTTAGGCTTTCTGACAAAGATAAAAATAAAATATTAAATAGCCTTAATATTACCATTGATAAATTTAATAGTTTGTTTCCAGGATGGTTGCGCATTAAAGAAAAAACTCTCAGTAAAGATGATACTATATCAATTATTGAATTTAATAAGCTGTTAAAATTAATATCAGATAAATTACAACAAATGAATAATGATAATTCTGCAATTCTTAATTCACATACTGACTCTGAATATGCAAAGCTAGGAAATGATCTAATTTCAGCTGCCTCTTCATATTTAGAACATTGTGGAAGTTTAGCTTTAACTCGAGTAGGGGCTAAATGAGTCAATTGATTAAGTTTCATTTTAACATTGAAAGATGCACAAGATTTTAATGCAGATTATCTTAAATTTAAAAACTTAATTGATAATTCTAATAAATTTTATGAGTTAAATTACAATCTATCTATGTCAATAGCAAGATACTTTGTCTATATTAACGATAATAAAGAAAATTCGATTTCCACTTATAGTGAGACTTTAGAAAGAGTAAACAATATTTTGATTAATTTAAATAATTTGTTCTTATTTCTCAAACAAAATGGAATTCCATACGAAAAAAAGTCAGATGTACTTTCAGCACTATTGCAAATTAATGAAATATTTATCAATGAAAAAAAACAATTAGTTACAAAGATAAATGATTTAAAAGAAATAGTTAATGATGATGAAGATTATGGATGAGGATATTAAAATGAAACGTGAAAACTCCTGAATAATATTCAGTTTTTTACTCATAAGCTTTGCCTATATAGCAATATTTACTGGACAATTCGGGGCAATATTTGGACTATCACATTTTAATTGAAAAGACAGAAATAATACAATCGGGAACATTATTTATCTAATCGACCTTGCCTTTGTCTTTGTCACTGAACTTTTATATTTTATATATCGTGTTATCAGCGATTTTAATGTACAAGTTAGATTATCTAGAAAGTTTAGAAATCAAAAATTTTGTTTTAAAAACAAAACGACAAATAAATTTATAGGTTGGATCTATAAATATGTTTATTTCAAAAAAACAGATAATACTGAACAAACAAATTTAAAAGTACCATCACTGAACAAAAGTAAAATTAAGCTACATATTTATTTAGTTTTTTGATGTTCAGTTGTTATCAGTTTATTATCATTGATAATGAATATATCATATACAGCATGATTCTGTAGTACAAATCAAAATGCATATCAATCTATATTTATATATACTATTTGAGTGTATCAAGTAGTTGCAGTATTATGATTATTTTCTTATTTGCGCTTTCGTACTTATTACTATTGTAAGAAATATAATTTACAATATAATATGTTTGATGAAAATAACCATTTAATCAGATGAGTTCTAGACAATTATAGTAAATGACCTTATCTACATTTTTCAACTGTGTACAATGCATTTGGTTGAAATGACGAATACAAGTAAGAAATATAGATACTATATTAAATGAAGCTGGCATAACTGTCAGTTTTTTTCTTAGCCTATAAAAACGATTGAATAAAAGTTACAGTATTAGTATTTTTAATTGTCATTTTATAAAATATTTTTCTAAAAATACAAAATTACCACTTTTATAATAATGCTATAATTCTAATAATCTTTAATAAAGATTAATTATTTGCAAATAAAACAAAATCTTAAATTTAAAAAGGAGACAAAAATGTCAGCAATTACAAAAATTCATGCACGTGAAATTTTAGACTCACGTGGAAACCCAACAGTTGAAGTTGAAGTATTCACAGAATTTGGTGGATATGGAATCGCTAAAGTTCCATCAGGCGCTTCAACAGGTTCACGTGAAGCTCTTGAATTAAGAGACAAAGGATCAGAATTTGAAGGTAACTGATTTGGTGGTAAAGGTGTTATGTTAGCTGTTAACCACGTTAACAACGACATCGTTCCTCACATCTTAGGAATGGAAGTTACAGACCAACGTAAAATCGACATGAAAATGATCGAATTAGATGGTACAGAAAACAAATCTAAATTTGGTGCTAATGCTATCTTAGGAGTTTCTCTTGCTGTTGCTAGAGCTGCTGCTAATGAATTACAAATTCCTCTATACAAATACTTAGGTGGATTCAATGCACACGAATTACCAGTTCCAATGTTAAATGTTATTAACGGTGGAGAACACGCTTCAAACACAATCGACTTCCAAGAATTCATGATTATGCCAGTTGGTGCTAAATCATTTAGAGAAGCTTTACAAATGGCTAACTTTGTATTCCACAACTTAGCTAAATTACTTAAAAAACATGGACACGGTGTTCAAGTTGGTGATGAAGGTGGATTTGCTCCTAACTTCAAATCACACGAAGAAGCTTTAGACTTCTTAGTAGAAGCTATTAAAGCAGCTGGATATACACCAGCCAAAGAAGGTGAAAACGCTGTTGCTATTGCTATGGACTGTGCTTCATCAGAACTATATGAAGATGGTGTTTACACATTCAAGAAATTAAAAGCAGCTATTGAAGCTAAAAAACCAGGATTTGAGCACTTAGAAGATGTTAAATTATCATACACATCAGATGAAATGGCTGAATACTTAAAATCACTTGTTGCTAAATACCCAATCATCTCAATCGAAGATGGATTTGCAGAAAGTGACTGAGCAGGATTCAAGAAATTTACAGCTGAAATGGGTGATAAATTACAAATCGTTGGTGATGACTTAACAGTTACAAACACAGCTATTCTAAAACGTGCTATTGAAGAAAAATCAATGAATTCAATCTTAATTAAGATTAACCAAATTGGTTCAATTACAGAAACTTTTGATGCTATTCAAATGGCTCAAAAAGCAAACATGACAGCAGTTGTTTCACACCGTTCAGGTGAAACAGAAGATACATCAATCGCTGATATTGCTGTTGCTATGAACTCAGGACAAATTAAGACAGGTTCATTATCACGTACAGACAGAATCGCAAAATACAATCGTTTATTAGCTATCGAAGAAGAACTTGGTTCATCAGCTGAATTCAAGGGAATCAAAGCTTTCTACAACATTGTTAAATAATTTATTCAACACAATAATTACGTTCCATTATATGGAGCGTTTTTATTATCTTTATTTCAACATCTTAGGGATAAATGGCATAAAAAGTGAAAAAAACTAAATTTTTTATTTCAATTATTTTATGTTTATTTTTACTTAGATATGATTATAAACTTAGGATAAATATAGTTCAAAAAAATTTAAGTAAAAAATGCACTATTGTGCATCTCTTTGTGTTTTCTTACTTCTGCTTCATTTTCTTTCTTCACCTTTTATTAGGCGTTGGATATTTCCTCTATGGGTAAATAAGATAAGTGCCACAGCACCTAAATATATAAATCCCGTGTAAATAGAAGCATAGTTAACAACATATGTTCCAATATAATGTATTAATCCTCTTTGATCTGGGGCAATTAGTTGTAGGCTTATTGTTTTAGTTCAATTAAGCCATTGATAATTTGTGGCCCATGCAATCACACTATTACTCATTCATGGAACAAATACAAATGGAATTAGCAATACAGCTGCACTCATACTTGCAAGAGAAATGTATTTCTTTCAAAATGCTACTGCAAAGAATATAACAGCCGCAATTGGCAATAGCACAATGTTATAGCTGATTATTAACCCAATGCTGCATGCTACTCCTTTTCCACCTTTAAAACCGAAAAAGACTGGAAAACAGTGACCAAGCACAGCTCCAAGGCCAGCTAACATTGGCACAGCAATAATTGCTTGATATTGTTCAAATGAATATTGGCTTACTGGACCTTTTGAAGAAACCTGTGGTGCAGCATTAACTCAATAAGCAATTCCTGTCGCTATTGCAACTGCTGCTATTGTTTTAAAAACATCTATGAGCAAGATTAAAACACCAACTTTTACACCAAAAACTCTTGACGAATTTGTGGCTCCAGCATTTTGTGAATGCTGTTCACGTACATCTTTCTTTAAAAACTTACTAAATATGATTGAAGTATTTAACGAACCGATTAAATATCCCATTACTAAAAAAGCTATATTTAGGACTACAGTGGTAAAAACTACAATATTATAATTTCCGTTCATATTCACCTTTCTATAATTAATATATTAATTATAGTAATTTTCTATATATATTATAATTTAAATATGAATAAAAAATATGATATTAAAATAGTACAGCTACCAGACCCTGTACTTAGAAAAAGATCACACGATGTTCCAATTCCTCTTACAGATGAGGATATTGATTTAGCAGAGAGAATGATCTACCACATTGATGATTCTCAAACTGAAGGAACTCAATTCCGTCCTGGAGTTGGCGTTGCTGCTGTTCAATACGGAATATTAAAAAATGTATTTTATGTTTTTGTCCAAGACGATAAAGGAAATGTTTTATTTAAAGATGTTTTATTTAACCCACGTATTGTGACAAAAAGTGATAAAAAAATAGCCCTAGATGAAGGAGAGGGTTGTTTATCAGTTGATGAATCATGGCCAAACCAAGAAGGTTATGTACATCGTTCAGAGCGTGTTGTAGTTGATGCTTACAGCTACTACAATAGAAAATGATTACGTTATGAAGTCTCAGGCTACATTGCAATTGTTTTCCAACACGAATTAGATCACTTAGATGGTCATTTATTTATTGATCGCATTTCTCGTAAAGATCCTTGAAAAAAATTACCAAAGGCTAAATATCTATAATGAACTCATTACTTGAAACTACTATTAATACCTCAGCACAATCTAATGCTAATCCCTCAACAGGAATACAGCAATTAGATGACATTGTTAAAACTTTAAAAAACATTACAAACTCAGTTGGTAATGCGGGAATTTGACTGCCAATTGTAATTATTGCATTATTCGCAATAGCATTCTTAATTGGATTTTGGTTTAATTACAAATGGTCAATTTTTAAAGTTGTTGCAATTATTTTAACAATGATTATTTCTGCTGTAATTTATAAATATGGTTCTGAGGCAGTCCACTCTCAATTAAAAGATCAAAAAGAAATGGATCAAATAATTAGGTCAGGCTTACCATTTGCCTTGACTGTTTTAGCGATAATAATTTATTTATCAATTAGAGGATTCTTTTTTGTTATTACTTTTATTATTCACTTATGCAGAATCAAGAAGCGTAAAGATAAGAAAAATAAAAGAATTGCCTCAGGTAAAAGAGGAAATAGAATTTGAACTAGATTTTTATTTGGTACCACAAATGCTGTTTTAACTTTACCTGGAACACTTTTATTAACCAATGTTGTAACCACAGCTATGGTTAATGACACTTCAGCATCTAAAGCCACAACTTTTGGTGTTAAATTAATGACTGCTGGTAAAGGTGCTTCACTTTCAGGAATAGGAGTAGGGGCTGTTTCACTTCTTGAATTATTCCAAAAAGGATCAAAATTATTTGAAACACTTCAAAATCCTGAAAATAAATGAACTAAAGAACAGTTTAATGAAATCATCGATACATTGCACTCTTCAGCTGCTTTATTAAATAATCCAGATGTTAGAAAAGTTATAGCTCAAGCAGCAAAAGAAATAGCTACTGATAAAGCTTCAACAATAGCTCATGAATCAGGCGCTCTTGATTATATTGATAAAATTAAACGTAATCTAAGAGAAGAAAATCCATTATTCGATACATTATCAGCACAAGAACAATCTAAACAAGTTACAGACTATGCTATAAAAGAAATTAAATCAATTGAGAACTATGAAAATTTAGGTGTTAATAAAAATGTTGTTGAATACTTAAATGTATCAAAATATGTGATTTCATCAGTATCTCCTGATACTAGAAAATCACTTGCACATATTCTTGCTGAAACGCTTAATGCAGATAAAGATATTAAATCACAAATCAACACAGAAGCATTTGTTAACGCTTTATTTGACAGCTTATCAAAATTTACAATTTCTAAGAATCAAGATAAAAAAGATGTAGAACCAGAATCTCAACCAACTACAAACCCAAACAATAGTAATCAACCAGCTATAACAAGCAATTAGGAGAATGTGATTTATGAATTATTCACAAAATAACAGTGATTTACAACAAATCACTACTCAAGCACCACAAACGCTTGAAACAACCGTTGAAGCACAAGTTGCTTCTGATCCACAAAGAATCATTGCAACACCTGTTTATAATGTAATTAGAAGAGAAAAACGTTTAACTATAATGCAATTTTTTTTCTGGTTTACTTTATTTCTAGTTTCAATAGCAGGTATATTAACAAACTATTTTTTAAATACTAGAGTAGATAAAAACCAAGGTATTGCTTGATACGTATTAGTTGGTATTGTCTTTTTAGTTTCTTTAAGTTTATTTGCAAAAGCTCTAACTAAGAATAAAGCTTGAAGACGTACTGAACAAATGTGCCGTGATAACTATCGTAACGGAAATTTAGCTGCTGTAACTGTTATTTCAGATACTTATCGTGCTATTCGTTTTAAATTATTAAGATTATCATGACTATTTGCTTTCTTTATGACATACTTTGCTCTTTTCAATGGCGTAATTTTATTACTTCTAAACCTATGAGATGGACATTGAGTAATGAATGTTGATAAAGCTAATTTGAAATTTAATTTAGATTTAGATTGAGAAAAAATTCTTAATGGTGCATTTGGTGATGTTTATGTTTTACTTTATATTGACTTAGCTGTTGCTGTAGGGTTTACATTCCTATTTGTTTTAATGGTTATGTATGATCGTAAACGTTATATGGAAGCTTCAACCTTTCTTGGGACTGATGCTACTGCTATTAAGAATGCAGTTAATGCTGAACTCAAAAACGAAAATAAAGCTTGAATTAAGGCTTATATTATTGTATTCATTATTGTTGTCTTATTGCCTTTAGCCTTGCTATGTTACTTGATTTGAAAAGGTATTTTACGAAGAGGTAAAAAATAATGAAACTTAAATTACTAGTTATAATAGAAGACAAATTTAATGACGTTGAGTTAACTTCAACTTTATCAGTTTTAAAAGTGGCTGATGTAATAGAATCAATAACTTATTATGCTCCAAAAATTTCAAAAGCTTCAGGTCAATTTGACTTAATTCATATAAATGACATAGTTCATGAATATAATTTAGATGACTATAATGCAATTTTTATTCCTGGTGGAAAAGGATGTCAAACATTAAGAAATAATCCTGAGTCACTTGCTGTAATTAAAGAATTTTATCAAGCTAATAAATACTTATTTGCTATCTGTGATGCTCCAAATGTATTAATGGAGGCTAAAATTTTACCACCTTATCTTCATTATTCATCATACCCATCTCAATGAAGCCTACCGACACGCGGAGGAAATCGCTCAGATGAAATGACAAGCTGCGATGGTAAAATTATTACAGGTAAAAATGCCTTTGCTGCGCCAGAATTAGGCCTTAGAATTATTCATGAATTATTTAGCGAAGAATTATCATTACGTACCTACATTAAAATTAATGGAGATCAATACTAAATATAATTTCTGCCTTTGGGCAGATTTTTTATACTTACTGGCAATTATTAAATATAAAAAAATCACTATCGCTAGTGATTTAATTACTATATCAAGCTACTATTTGTTAGCTTGAAGTGAACGATTTACCCCTTTACTTAATAAATGCTTATCATAAAGAGTGAATCCAAGTTGGATGCCGAAGATTGTTAATGAAATTATTTGTCAACATAATCCAGCAATCAATGAACCATAGTTTGGTTTTGCTTCATATGATTGTAATCCCATTCCAAGTCCTCATCAAATAATTCAGATAATGTTGTTTACAACATATAATACATACATTCAGTATGTAACACCTTGTCATTCATTTGTTTTGAATGAGTGATACAATTGTGGTGTAAATGCTAATGTTGTAGCAGCAGGGAAGATAAATCCCATTACTGTAGATGCTGCATCTGGTACTTTAAATAAGTAGTTAGTTGCTTCTCTGTCGTAATCTACAATGTAGAAAGCAATGAATAATGCACCAATTAAATATGTTGCAAGAACACCGATGTATCCTCACATTTTTTTCTTAGCTGAAAATTCTTTTTTATGTTTGTAAAGTAAAATAGTCATAATTCCATTTACATATAAGCTGATTCCGTCAGCAAGCATAACATTAAGCATAGCTTTGTTTAAGTTGTTTGTTGCACCCCAGATAACTCATAATAAGATTCCAACATGGAAAATTCAGAATGAAGTGAAACTTACGTTTCCTGTTCTTTTATCTTTGATAAGTTTAATTAATTGAGGAACACTTAAGGAAATAATTAAAAAAACAGTTAATCAAACAAATACATTAAATGATACATCTAAAGCTTTAGGTGCTTTAGTAACTGCTGTTTGTGCTCCTTCACTAAAAAATTTAACTATATTTTGCATACTGTTATATTTTAACCTATTTTATTTTTTGTATGAATTTATTTTAAACTTATTTCAAAGCAAAATCATCCTTAAAATAAGCTTTAAAAATAAAAAAGATGCTTAGAATAAAGCACCTTCTAATATCTGGTTTAATGTATCCCCAATTGTTCCTGTTTGATGGTCTCCAATAACTAATTTTGCAGCTGCTTTTGCCTCTTGCGTTCCATTACCAACAGCAATTCCATATTTAGCTCCAGCAATCATATTTACATCATTTCCGCTGTCTCCAAAAGCTATTAAGTTTTCTTTGCTTAACCCTAATACTTCTAATACCTTTTCAACACCTGAAAATTTAGAAGCATCTTTTGGGTTAACATCAGTATAAACAGAGTTAGTTAAATAAACAATACATGGTAATCCTTTAGTAGCTTGTCTAATTTCTTCTGTAATTTTTTGTGCTTTATCTGATGGGTTTCTAAGAGCTATTTGGGTAATAACGCTATCTTTTGCTAAAACAACATTTTCTAAGTGTTCTAAAGTAGCAATATTTAAAATATTCATATCCATTATTTGTTCTTGAGACATTCATTTAGGAAAATGATTATTTGGGAGATATGATCCATTATAATCTAAAGTATCTACACTTAAAATTAAGTCGTTTTCTAATGCCTTTTCTTTTAAAATATAGAACACTTTATTAGGTACTGTATTAAGTACATTCACTGTTTTTTTATTAACATCATAAATTAATGCTCCATTTGAGCAAACAATATAATCTACATATTTAATTGTGCCATCTTTTAATATCGGCAATACTTTTTGCAATCCTCTTCCTGTTGCAATTATATTAACATGGCCTTCTTTTTGAACACGTTCTAGTGCCTTCATAGTGTCAGGGTGAATAGTATTATCTTTTCTCAATAATGTTCCATCTAAATCATATGCAAATGCTAATTTCATAAGCCTTCTTTCTATAGTATTTTACTTTATTTTTGCATTTTTAAGCTTCAGCATAAAAAAACCAAAACAACTAGTATATAGGTATTTTGGTTAAAATTATGCAATTATTTATAATCTGATTCACGATATGGTATTACATGGATGTGAGTATGGAAAACAACTTGGCCAGCTGTTTTTCCTGTGTTAATTATTATTTTAAAACCAGGTATTCCTTTTTGAATAATTTCTTTATCAGCCAATTGACGAGCTATTTTCATAGCATATAGAAAATCATCTTCACTATTAGCTAGAATGTTTTCCTCTTGAACTTTAGGTATAACTAGAAAGTGTCCTTCTGTTTGAGGAAAAGCATCATAAATAGCTATTACCTTATCGTCTTCATAAAGAATTTTGCTCGAAATTTCTCTTTTAATAATTTTTGTAAAAATTGAATCCATTATTTAGCAACAATTGCCATTCCTTCTGTTTTTGATTTTAATGCATCATTAACTTTAACGACATATCCTAAAGCTACAAATGCACTTTGTGCTTTCTTGTATAAGTTATCATCACTAACAGCAAGTAATATTCTTAATTGATTTAGATCACTTGCAAATGGTGTATCATCAAATGAAAGAATCTTATTTTCCACTTCTTTTTCTTTGCCATCTTCAGTGGTCTTAGTTTTTACAGTTTTACCAATTGGGGCAATTTGACTCATGTATGCTACATTAATTGTTTTTCCATCAGTAGACGCATGAATTGGACTAGTTAATTGACCTGATTCATTAACTGAAATAATTTTATTATTAATAGCATCATAGAACCCGACAAAGATCTTTTCTTTAGGTGTATTTAATAAATCATCAACTGAATATGATATTTTAAATGAGCTAGGCATAGCCATTAATCCTTTAAATCCACCCATTGTGCTTTGATATGGAGCGGTTTGATTTAGTAATAAAGCACTTGTGGCTATATCACCAGCTGTAGTTGATTTCTTAATTAAATCTTGATATTGGGTGATAGTATTAATTTGGTAATTTCCCATAGTAAAAATGTTGTTTGCATTACTATCTTGATATTGTCATAATTGCACTGTTTTGTTATTTACAACATAGTTAATTAAATTGAATTGATCTAGTTGGAATTTTGTTTTATATAGTGAAGTTGATGAAGAATCAATCTTTTCTAAATCTGCTAAATTGCTGATTTGGAAGTATTTGTTGATTAATAGAATTTTATTAACAGTATATGCTACATTTGTTTGAGGATTGTTATATAACACATTAAATTGGTCTTGATTCAAGTTAGCTTTGTAGTATTTGTTCGCATTTTGTTGAGTATTGGAACTGTCTAAAAAACTGACAAAAGCTTTTTGATCATCACTTGAAAGAATTCCAGCAGCCGCTCAGGTGTTTAATTGTGTTAATAAATAAAATGGATTATGTTTTAAATTCTCATTCGCTACATAAGCTTGATAAGCTGCTAATGCATCAGCTTTATAAGCATCATTTGATGTTAATTCTTTGTCTTGCCCAACTTTATATAAGCTCTTTAAAGTTGCTTGAAGTCATTTTCCTTCAATAATTTGTCCTATAGAATCTTTTGTAAAATCAGCATCTTGCTTTCTTTTAGCATCTGTATCTTTATCAATACCACAAGAGACCATAGCCACAGGCATGATAGCTGCAGGAGCTAATAATAAAGCATGTTTAAATTTAAAATTCATTATTTATCTCCTTTAGCATTTTTTCATAAATTTTGACTTAAATATTGGTAAATTGTATCAAGTGCTGATTTTTCACTCATAGTTGGCTTTTCACCATATGAGTAAACTAATTTAGCCAGACCATCCACAACTTCAAAATTGTAGCTTGTTCCAGTAGCAAATTGTGTTTTAACTCATTTATCAACATTTTTTAATAAATCAAGTAATTGTTGTGTTTGTTTTCCAACAAGCACACTAGCAACTTCTGTTTTGATATTATCCACATCTATATCAGAGTATTTTTTGTTATCGTTCGAAGCATTGTCTTGTGTTTTGATATATGTTAAAAAGTCTGCATTATTTACTAATCCATTTACAATAATTTCAGGTGAAACTTTAGTTGATAATTTATTTGTAACATTAAAGTAAGTCTTGTTACCTGCAGCATAATTCTGAGCATCTTTAGTAATAAATGCTTTAAAGTCTTCTAATGAATTAATTTGATTGTATCTAGCTAATAAAACATCTTTATCAGTTAATAATACATAAGCATTTTCCATGTCACTAACTTTTAGAACTACAGGGACTTTTTTGCTTGCTGCATTACCTTTAGAAGTTTCTACCGCGAAATCCCAGTTATAAAATTGTTTAAAGAATGTAGTCATATCAGCAGTCTTAATATTAGCTACTACTGTGTCAACAACTTTGTTAAATTCATTGACTTTAGCAATTGCTTCTTGCATTGTTTCAGCAGCTTGTGCTTCTTTTAATATCTTTGTATAAGCTGCAATCATTGCTGGTTGTACTGTTGAAGCTGCTGTGATTTCAGTTAATTTTCCAAGCTCAATTGAAGGAATATTATTTACTTGATTATTTCCAAAAATTGCAGTTGCAAATATACCTAAACCTTGATCAATTGAAGTTGCTAATAATTCTTCTGCACTTGTTAAACCACTTGTACCAAGTGTTGAAGCATCGCTTTGTGTTAATGCACCTAAATATGTTTGATATTCAGAAATAGCGTTATTATAAGCATTTAATTCTTGTCCTTGAGCTTGCATTGCATAGTCTTGAGCTGTTTTCATTCCTAATAAAATTGACATATTAGATTTGATTTCAAACTTGTTTCCATTTGGAATAACACTATATTTTAATAAATTGGCAAGCGTTGATTTTTCTTTATCGTCACCTAAAATTCATGGTTGATAAATGTCTGACTTATTAGTTTTTCCTGCTAATTTATAAACTGTAGGTAAAACAATTTTATTCTTGTTAAAGTAGTTTTCGATAAATGGAGTAGGTGATTTTAAATCTTTTACAATTGTAACTTTTCCATCAACCATTTTTGTTTCTACGACAAATGATTTAGTTAATAAAGTTGTTACATTGTTTTTATTATTTGGATCAACAAAATAGTTAACACCTTCTTTAAAGTAAGGGAATACTTTATCACCTTTATTAAATAACACAATTGGTTGCCCATTTGTATCTTTAATTTGATTTCCATTTTCATCTAATTTATAAATTGTTGTATTGGCAGTTCTGTTAATGTAATCCATTGTTTGTTTTTTGTATTCAAGTTGATATCTTCTTTGCGCTTCTGATTCGATTTGCTTAAAGACTAAGTAACTTACAGCTTGAGCTTCATTTAAGCTTTTACCATATTCTTCTTTGCTAATAATTTCATTGAATTGCTTTTCTCAGTTTTCGAATCCATAGTTTTTCTTTAAATTAGATTTTAAATCATCAATTTTAGCTTGAGCATCTTTTTTGATATCACTTAAAGATTTCAGAGCGATTGAGTTATTAACACTTTCTCCTGAAAGCAATGAAGCATTTCAAATTCTTTGGAATTCTTGAGAAGCTTTATATTCTTGTTCATAAAGATATTCAATTGATCTGTGGTAGAAGTCATCAATTTCTTTAGAAACTGTCACATCTTTTGAATTTACAAGTTCTTGCAATGTTCCTGCTGTTGTAGAATTTAATTCTTTACCATCTGGTCCCAAGTATTTCACTACAGGTGTTTTGTTATCAATAGCATCTTTGTAATTTATTTTAGTTACATTGATTGTTAAAGGAATGGTAATAGCTGCAACAATCCCAACAAAGATTGTTGCTCCTATTGCGATAGTGGCCTTATTTCTTTTGGCTTTGTTTGTAGTATTCTTATCATGTTTTTCATCATGTCTATCATTTAGTTCTGTTAAACGCTCAAAGAATGATTTTTGTCTCTTTGCCATTAATACCTCGTTTTCTTAATTTAAAATAATATATTTTAAATTATAGCAAATTTATTAATTTATAATTCTATTATGGAATATAGAGAAATAGTAGAAGCATTTAAATCATTAAATGCTTTGGCAAAAGAAGAAAAATTTGTTTACTCTTTAACTTCTTACTCCTTGCAGCAAGCTTTAAATGGAGAAAAGTTAACTAGCCCAATTACAATAGCAATTTCGTTTTCAGCTTTATTGAAATTAAAGTTTTTTTATCAAGAAAAATTAAATTTACCACCTGATAATTGTTTTGATGATTTCTTTCCCAGTTTACAATTGGGAAATGTAGCTTTTAATTTATACATTCTAACTGAATCTAGTAGAGATATTATTTCTTCTCATTTAATCAAAAAAATACTAGCAAAAGTTAATAAAGGTAAATGATGTGATATTTTATTAGTTTTAGATGAAATTTTTAGTGAAGAACCTTCTATCTGATCATATTTATATAGAGACAACAATGAAATAATTAGATTAGATGGAATCACTCGAATAAATCCATATTATTACAACGTTGTTAAAATTGAAGATGAAGAAGTACCTTATTTAGACTATTTTAAAAATGAAATAAAAAATGGTGTTGTTTAGACACATAACTGTAGAGTAAAGCTCTACTTTTTTATTTCATTTTTAAAAAAGGTAATAAAAAAAGCGACGCCCTATTTTCACATCTCTGCTATCGTCGGCGCTAGAGGGCTTAACTACTGAGTTCGGAATGGTATCAGGTGATCCCCTCTGCTATAATCACTTGTATATATTTTAATACAAAAGTAAAAATAGCAAAGTATTTTTTTAATTTTTTTATATGAAATATTATTTGCTTTTAGACGTTATTTAGATTGTTTTGGAATTTGTTTAAAATAACATAAATTTTAGAAAGAATTTCTTCAAAAAGTTCTTTTTCCTTTAAAAGCAAAAAAGCTATTTTTAAAAAACTTATAAGAATCTCTTATTTTCTTGATTTGATTAGAAATTACATAAACAAGTGTAATGTTGCCTTTTTAATTTTAATTTTTTTATAAAAAAATTATCGCTGTAAAAAAGCAATAAAAAAAGCGACGCCCTATTTTCACATCTCTGCTATCGTCGGCGCTAGAGGGCTTAACTACTGAGTTCGGAATGGTATCAGGTGATCCCCTCTGCTATAATCACTTGTAAAAAGTATATATGAAAATTTGAAATTTCCAAATATATTTTTTTGTTTTTTTCTCTAGTCAAGAGTAGACTTATTATAACACAAGTTTTTAAAATTTTTTAGCTTGTTAAATTAACTTGACATAATTTACAAGTCTATGTATAGCATAAAAAAAATCTAGCCAAAGCTAGACTTTTAAATTATTTTTTTAAGGTTTTAGGCATGTACTTTTGTTTGAATCATCTTGATTGAGTTAAATAATGAATTGCAATCGTTTGTAAGATTGTTCAGATAGAACCGAAAATTCAATAAACTTGCACACCAGCTGAGAACATAACAGTAATTACTGTGAATACAATCATCATAATACGTTGTGTTCTTTCTGATTTCTTCAAGGCTTCAGCTTCTGCAATAGTTGTTCTTCTCTTGAATTTTTTCTTGTTTAATATTCTTGGAATTAACATAGAAAGAATTTGGAAGATAATAACTGCCGCTAATACTCATAAGTAGGCTAATTGTCCATCAAATAGTCTCTTGTATGAAATTGAAGCGAAGTTAACACCAAGTCATGTGGTTTCCTTAATTTCTGGAATACTTTGAATAACCCTTCACATAGCGAAGAAAATTGGCATCGAAAGTATCATAGTTCCGAACTGATCGGCAGGGTTAATATTATACTTACCATATAAAGCTGAAAGTTCTTGTTGTTTTTTCATCTTCATAGCTTTATTTTGTTCTAAGCCTTTATATTTTGCTTCGATAGCTGCTTTTTTGTATTTTAGTTCTTCCATTACTTGTTGCATAACAGTAGCTCTAAAAGTGATAGCTAAACCAATTAAACGTGTTAGTATAATAGCGATTAAAATAGCGATAATTGAGGCTCAACCATCTCATCCAGGCATTGCTTGACGTAATGATTGAATTAATACAGAAAGTGGATAAACTAATAATCCATAGAATGGACCATATGCCCAAGCTTCACCTCAAGTTGTTATTGGTTGGATTGCATAATCACCAGCAAATGGTACTACACCAGCATTTTGTGAATATAGTAAATTTTTATTGTAATCAAATTTAAAATCTGCATTGGCTGATTTTTTAGATTCATTAAATCAATTTGTTGCATTCTCAGGACTTCTGTTAAAGTATTGCAATTGACCTAAGTATTCAGTCATTGTTTTTTGATATTGAAGTAATAAACTATATTGTTTAGGTGTAAGAGTAAATAATGGAGTTTTTCCATCACCTCCATTTAGCTGCCCTTTCTTTTGCTCTTGAGGTATTCCATCTACAAGATTTTTTATAAATTGTGATGGTGTACTTCCTAATTCTTGAGCGAATTTTGAACCTTCACCAAATGAGTATTCATAAAATACTTGAAGGATATCTCTAGCAAACATTCTGTTTGCATTGTATTGAGCTTCAGCTAAGTTGGTTTTATCATCTTTAACTACAATATTATCTGGTGTATTTACTTTTTGAACACCTGAAATATTAGAAATTAAGATATTTCCATTTGAATCTTTAACAGGAACAACTACTGATGAAACTTTGCCATCTTTATCTGTAACTGACATTGTTTGTCTTAATGGTACTAAGAAAAGTTGGTCCATGTTCGCTAAAAGTTGTCCTTTTTTGTCACCTTCTACTTCATATTTGTAAGCAAATACATAAATATCGCTTGTTTTTGCGTTTGAAACATATTGGTATTGTGATGATGTTTGTGATCTGAATAAATATTTTGGAGTTTCATTACCATTTGCTTTTGTTCCAAAGATACTATTTTTAGCAGTATCTAAATTTAAATCTGTTAAGGATTTAGCATTTGGTAGTTGGAAAGCAACTAAATATTTTCCAGGATCAGCGTATGTCCCACCATTTGTTTCTGTTTGTTTTCTTAGTGCTTCTAAAACTTTAGAATCACGTAAAAAGAAGTTAGCTTCTGTATCATTTGTTAGCAAACTATAAGTGTAATTTGACTCTTGCTTATTGTCACCATTTTCGTTAGATACATAATCAACTTTTTCTTCTTTTTCTTTTAAAGTATTAACTCTAGGGGCGATGTCGTTTGGATTTCTATAAAACTCAATCCCGTTCCCTACGTTATATGAATTTTTTAATGCAAACGCTTGCACACACCCTGTAATTGTTAATCCAAAGACAAAGACATAGAAGACAATCTTAAATCATTTTAAGAATTTCTTTCACCCTTCTTTTCTTTTTTCTTTAGGATCATTACTATTGGTAAAATATTGAAAATTATTGTTTGCTTTTTTCATTTTTCCTAAATTTCTCAAAGATTTTAGTGATTGCATCTTTTTTAGTTGCATAATCTGTTTCAATAAAATCTTTGCGAACAATTAACACAAAATCATAATTTAAATCATATAAATTTAATTCGTGTACTATTGCCCTTAATTGTCTCTTGTATAAATTACGACCAACTGCATTAGCAAACTTTTTAGGAACTGTTATTCCAGCCCTAAAAGATTTGCTTTTTATTGAATAAACAATTAGATATTTATTCGCCAGACAATTTTTCTTGCCTGAGTTTAATACATTGTTAAATTCTCAGTTTTTTCTAAGTCGATATTGTTTTTTCATTTTAGAAATTATTTATCAGAAACTGTTAATCTTTTTCTACCTTTAGCTCTTCTTCTAGCTAATACTTTTCTTCCGTTAGCTGTTTCCATTCTAGCTCTGAAACCATGTACTTTAGCATGTTTACGCTTGTTTGGTTGGTAAGTTCTTTTACTCATATTTTCTCCTCCTATTGTGATGATTTTTCAATAATTATATAAGCGTGTTTATATTATACACAAAAAGACTATTTTAATATATACAAAAAAGCTAGTATTCTGGGTTGTTTTTTAGTATTTTTATAACTTATTCCTAGAACTAAAAATTTGTGACTTCTTATAATAAGAAAAAAATATTTTGAAATATATCTCTTTTTCCACTTATCACTACATAAAAATATTCAGCCTATGAAAAAAAGTTATTTTAATGGTTTTTTAAAACAATTTTATCTATTTAAATCTCGATTTACCAATAATAAGTAAAAGCTAATAATGTAAGCTCTTTATTCTATTTAAATTGTTGTATAATATCCACATTAGAATAAGAGGTTTAAATGTTAAATTTAAAATATGTTTTAAACAATGAAGAAAAAGTTAGAAAAAACCTAGAAAATAGAGGTTTTGATATAAAAATATACGATGAATTTGTTTCACTAGCAAAACAACGTGGACAAATGATGAATCAAGCTCAAATGAAGAAGGCTGAATTAGGTAAATTGTCAAAAGAATTTGGAACATTAAAAAATCAACCTGAAGCTCTCGCTCAATTAAAAGAACAAATTGCTCAAATTAAAATTCAAGAAGCTAAACTTACTTCTGATGCAGATGCATTGAACAGCAGAATTGAAGAATTAATTTTACAAATCCCTAATGAAACTTTACCCGAAGTGCCTGTTGGTGCAGATGAAAATGATAATATTGTTTTAGCCGAACACCCAAATTTAGGACGTGGATTAGTTAAAGGTGTTTTACCTCACTACGAAATTGCTAAAAATTTAGATATCATTGATTTTGAACGTGCTGTTAAATTATCAGGGTCACGTTCAGTGGTTTATAAAAATGCTGGTTCAAAACTTGTTAGAGCATTAATTAACTTTATGCTTAACTTACATACATCAAAAGGGTATAATGAATTTAATACTCCTGTAATTGTTAAAGAAAAAATGTTATACGGAACCGGTCAATTACCTAAATTTAAAGAAGATCTTTATAAAATTGATGGGGCAGACGAATATTTAATACCAACAGCCGAAGTTACATTAACAAATATTTACAATGATGAAATTGTAGACTTAAGTACACCTTTTAGAGCTACTGGATACACAGAATGTTTCAGATCAGAAGCTGGATCATCAGGTAAAGATACTCGTGGAATTTTAAGACAACATGAGTTTAAGAAAATTGAATTAGTTAAGGTAACAAATGAAAAAGATGCTATTAGAGAATTTGAAGCAATGCTTGAAGATGCTAAAGATGTTTTAGAAAAACTAGAAATCCCGTACCGTGAATTATTATTATGCAGTGGTGATTTAGGATTTTCATCACGTAAAACCATTGATTTAGAATTATGATTACCTTCAGAAGAAAGATATAGAGAAACATCTTCTGTAAGTTACATGGGTGATTTCCAAGCTCGTAGAGCTATGATTAGATATAGAGATGAAGATGGAAAAACTCAATACGCACACACAATGAATGGTTCTGGCCTTGCTGTAGATAGAGTTATTGCTGCAATCTTAGAAATTTATCAAAATGCTGATGGAACTATTACTGTGCCTAAAGTATTAATACCTTATATGGGGATGGAAATTATTAAATAGTGTATTATCAACACTATTTTTTTATATTTTTGCTTATTTTTAAAAATGTGGAACAAAAAATTTCCACATTTTTTTATTTTGTTATACAAGCCTACAGAAGTAGTAGTATTTAATTGTAATGATTTATTTACAAGGAGAAAAAAATGAATAAAATTACAAAATCATTCATGACACTAGCTGCTGCTGGTGTTACAATTGCTCCAGTTGCTGCAGTTGTTTCATGTAATGATACAGAATCTAAAAAAGTTGATGAACTTAAAAAAGAAATCGAAAAAGTAAAAGCTGATAAAACAGCTTCAGAAACCAACTTACAAAACCAAATTAACACACTTCAAGCTGATAAAAAAGTTGTTGAAAGTAAATTAAAAGATGCTATCGATCGCTACAACACAGTTTCATTAGCATCTTCAAATGCGTGAAATAGTATTTCAGCCGAAAAAGAAGCTATGGGGCGTGAAGTTTACGCACATGCAACAAGATTATTTGATAAAATGATCACTCAACCAAATGTTACACTAAAAAACATTAATAAAGAAGGTGACAAAGTAGTTGTAACTGCTACAGAAGAAGGTAAATTTATTCCTGTTGTATTTATGGATTTAGATGAAACAGTTTTAAATAACTTTGCATTTCAAAACTACTTAGTTACACACAACACATTCTTCTCACCCGCATTATGAGGAGACTTTGTATCACAAGCAATTTCTAAAGAAGTAGCAGGGGCAATTGATTTTATTAAACATGTTTGAGATAAAGGTGGAGTTGTTATGTTTAACTCAAACAGAGATCAAGGGCCTCAAACCCAACAATCGTTAGATAACTTAGTTAAATTAGGATTAGATGCTAAATTAATGCCAGATTGAATTTGGTGAATGCAAGGTACGGATAAAGTTGATGCTAAAACATTTGATCAAGCACACAGAAATGTAAGAGTATCTAAAGAAGAAAGAATGCACTGAATTAACACACACAAATTAACAATTGATAATGTCCAAGCACAATTTAAGGTTGTTATGCGTGTTGGAGATGATATTTCAGACTTTAATGACAACTTCAGTAAAAAAGCTAAAATCACAAACAAAGAAGTTGTTGCTGCTTTAAAAAACAAAGAAATTAACTATGGTAAACTATTTGGAAATGATAGTTTAGATGTTAAATCTGTTTACTATGATAAAGATAAAAATGAATGAGTTAATGAAGACTTCGCTGCAAGTTATATTTTAATCCCAGGAAACACTTCTTATGGTAGTTGAGTTAAACAAGCAGTTGGATCAAGCAAATTTAACTTTGATAAAATCAATGAATCATTAGAAAAAGAAGGTTGAGTATTCACTCCTAAAAGTTCTACAACAAACTCAAATAAATAGAGTAATTCATTAAGGTACAGTTGAGACTGTATCTTTTTTATATAAAAATAAGCCTATGCTATAGACTTATTCGTTATTAGTATCTGCTGAAGCTATTGTATAAAGTGAATCATTAACTCAAACAACATCACCGACTTTTATTTTAGAACTTCTCCCTTTAGGAATTTGACCATTTATTTTAATTTCATTATATTTAATAAAATCCTTTGCTTGACCACCTGTATCAATTTCATCTATTTTTTTAAGGAATTGAGATAGTTTAATACTATTTCCCGTAATTCTGATAGTCATTATTTATTGTAATACTTTCTCATAGGTGTGATTAATTGAATGTGGTTAGGATCATTTTCTGAAATGAATAAGATTTTATCTTCATTTTGAGATATGAATATATTTAACATCCCTGAATCTAAAGCAGAAACTGCTTCTTTGACATAAGTATAGTTAAAGTCTATTTCAACTTCTTTTCCTTCTACTATTTCTAAGGCATTTGAAACTGCATTAGCTGTTCCAATTTCAGGTACATCATAAATAATTTTCAATTCATGATTTTCAAAATAAAATTCCATTTTCTTATCTTTATCTGTTTGATAGAATAATGCTTTATTTAATGTTTTTAAAAGTTCTTCACGTTCAATTTTAAAGTTTCTTGTATATTTAACTTGGAACAATGATGAAACATCAATATATTGAGTTTTATTAACCGAAGTTCAAATAACAGTGTTTTCATACGCAACCCCAATTTTATCTTTATTAAAGAATAAATCAACTTGTTCAGGCGCATCTTTTGTAATAAGTTTTTTTAGATTTCTTGCATCAATAGTTAAATCAATTGTAACTGGTTTATCTATTTGAATAATTTCAGTTGATAATCTATATGAATCTGTAGCTAAAAATCTTAATTGTGTTGAGTTATTAGCAGAAATATTAATACATTTATATATTAATGAATTTAATCTATCATTTGAAGCACTTGTTGATGTAGAGACATCTGAAATAACTTTTTCAAATAAATGAGATTTAATTGATACTCTATTATCTGTATCTTCAAAATCAATATCAGGATAAACACCTGCATTTAATTTAGTTAATGTAAATAATGTAGAACCTTCATAAATATTAATTAAATTTTCTTTAGCATCAAAAGTAATTTCTTTATCAAATTTTTTAATAATATTTTTTAATAAATTTGCTGATAGATAAAAGTTACCTGATCTTTCTACTGTAATCTCTCTATTATCAACTGAAATAACTTTTTTAGCTGCTAATGTAGAAGAAGCACCAATTAATGTTAGTTTTTCTGAATCAATTTTCATATAAACACATCTAAATGGTATAAATGTATCATTGCTATCTATATAGGTAGATAAAAATTCTACTAGTTGGTCGATTTTAGGTTTTGAAATTGTGAATTTCATAAAACCTCCTTTATATAAATAATATATCTTGTGGATATGTGGATAACTACAAAATGCTTAATTTAAGACTTAATTAATGCAAAAAATAATCTTTTTACTATTTTTTAGCCAAATAACATCTTGTGGATATCTTGTTAATTAATTTTATAAATCTGATTTTTTAATTCTTGTATTGTACGTTTTAAAGATTCGTCATCTGATTCTTTGAATTTACGTAAAGCATTTAAAACTGTTGAGTGATCCTTTTTAAATACTTTTCCGAGTTCAGTAGATGAATAGTCTAACTGAATTGATATCATATACATTGCTATATGACGAGCTACAACTATTTCAGCCTTTCTAGAGTTAGATAAAATATCTTTAACTGGTATTTTATAATATTTGGAAACAGCTTTAATAATTATATCTGGTGTGATATTTTCTTGTTGCTGAATAACATCTTCAAAAATATTGGTAATAGTTTTATAAACATATTCTTGTGGTGTGTTTAAAATATCTTGTTTATAGTGAGAAATCCTTTTAACTGCACCAAGTAATGTTCTAATTGAAGCAGTGTGATTTCGGATAATAAACTCTTTAGCTTCTTCTGAAATTAGGTTATTACTTAAATCAATATCATCTAAGAAAAAGTCTAATAATTTTGATAAATCATCAATATCTGGTTGTTTAATTTTAGTAATAAATCCTGATTGAAAGCGAGTGATTAAACGATTGTCAAACATAGATGAAATCTGATTAATGTCTTTATCACTACAAAAAACAGTAATCTTATTTCGCTCCATACGACCATCTAAAATTTGAAAAATAAAATCCTTAGTTGATTTTTTATTACCTTCTCCAAAAAGCTGAAAATCATCGAATAACACTAGGTCATAGTTATAAACGAGATTTTTATGAATAGAAAGTAATTTCTTTTGATCATTCTCTTTTAATAAGCTAGTTAATGAATTAGTAAAGGTATTAGGATTAACTAAGAAAACTTTTTTATCTTGTTCAATAAAGCTGTTTTCTAGTGCTTTAAGTAAATGAGTTTTACCTAAACCAGAATTACCAGAAATAAATAAGACATTAAATGTATATTCTCCATCAGCAATAGTCTTACAAATATTTAAAGCTTCGCGATTAAATTTACTTTCAACATAATTATCAAAAGTGTATTGCGGATTAGTTTGATTAGATTTCTTAACAAGACTATCAGCTTTTTTAATAACTTTTTCTGCAGTTTTGGCTGCTTCTAAATGTTCTTTATCAACAATCTTGAATGAAACTCCTTCTCCGAATACTTCGTTTACAGCTTTAACAAATGTGTTGTTGTAATATTTTTTAAAGTTGTGTAAATCAGGGTAAACTTTTGGAAAAAATATAACAACTTCATTGTTTTCAAATGACATAATTTTTAAGTTTTTAAAAAATGTTCTAAAGAGCATATTATCTTGAACCTCGTTCTTCATATACTCAATAAATACATCATTATAAACATTCAGTTTTACGGTGTCATTATCGATTTCATTGTTTTTTTCTAATATATTCATGTCTAAATTTTATAAGTTTTTGCATAGTATGTTAATAAATATATAATTAAAGAGATAAATAGTGAGTTATTCACAAGATTATTCACAACTTATAGCCCTAAAAAACAGACTTAAAGGTTATTATCCACAATTATTTAAAAATAATTTTATTTACTTGTGAATAAAAAAGATTTATCCACAGTTTAAAAAGTGGAAAAACTTGTGGATAACTATAAGGTATAAAGCTGTGATTAAAATATTTTTTAGTAATATAAAAAAATAAAAACATTATAATTTAAATAATTATGGCAGAATCAGTATTTAGAGGAAAATTTGCAAAGATTTTAAGTGGCTCAAAAGATCAAAATTGGGCATTTTTATTATTCAGATCAGATAGTTCAAATATGAATTATCCTGTTTATTGTAGGGGTAATGTACCTGATTTGTTTACTGAATATGAAATCACAGTTAGTGAAAGTCCAAAAAATAAAAATTCATTTATTTTAAAAGCCTATGTACCTGTTATGGAGGAAAGAGAAATTAATTGAGAAGACTTAATTTCGAAAAATGTTCCTAATGTCGGAAAAATGTCTGCCAAAAAGATGGTTGATGCTTTCGGAGGTAACTTATTTAAATTAGTTGCTGATTTAGAAGTGAATGAAGATAAATTACTATCAGTTATGAGTAGTAAGCAATTAAATTCATTAGTTAAGTATTATAGCGATAATGAAACACGTATTAAAGCTCTTATGGGTGTATCTGATGAAGAACACAATAATATTCAATTTTTCTATTCAAGAAACATGTCCGACTTACTAGAAGTGTTAAAAAAACACCATAAAAATGAAGAAATGGACTTTGTAGATTATTATAAAAATCAAAACCCTTATTTACTTTATTTAAATAAAGTTTATCCTTCATTACCAGTAATTGATGAATTTGCTATTGAAATTGGTTGAGATTTGGGTTCTATAAATCGTTTTGAAGCTTATTTAGATGATATTATGGAACAACTTGAAAATGATAATTCAACTTTAATCCCATATGAGTATATTGTGGAACAATTGAGATTTATATTCGATTACGATATAACTCGAATTTATGAATATATCGAATATTTATCAGCGCATGATAAATTAGTTAAATCATTTGACCAAAATCATAATGTTTATTTATCACGTAAACAAACAGTCGATAAAGAGAAGTTTATCGCAGCGAAACTAAAATTTTTAGCATCAGGACCAAACAAAATTCATTTAAATTCTAAAAGTGATTATGAATTAAGTCAATTATCCGAAAACCAAAAACAAGGATATTACAATTTTATTAATTCTAATGTTTCTATAATTTCAGGTGGGCCTGGAACAGGGAAAACATTTATTATCAAACATATTTTTGATACTTTAGAGAAAAGTGAGTTAACTTTAGATGTTGATTACGCTATTTTAGCGCCTACTGGTAGGGCTGCAACTAATATTACTTCTAAAATCAATAGTAGAGTAAGAACAATACATAGTTTTTTAAGAATCGCTAATACATCAGAAGAAATTTCATTAGATCACTTAGAAACTTTAAAAGAAATGAAAGTAATAGTGATTGATGAGTTTTCAATGGTTGATATTAATTTATTTGACAAGTTATTAAATGCGTGTCCAGCACTGGAAAAAATCATTTTAATTGGAGATGTTGATCAACTTCCTCCGATTGGACCTGGTGATTTATTGAGAGAAATAATTAAATCTAATAAATTTTCAGTAACATTTTTAAATGAATTTTTTAGAAGTGATTCTGTTTCAATTTGAAAACACTTTACTGAAATCAAGAATAATGGTATACCTGAATTTAAAAAAGATGAAGTTGATTTATATCAAGCAGAAGATGAATTAGTTACTGAAAAGATTGTGCAAATTTATAAAAAACAAGTTGAAAAACATGGTTTAGAAAATGTTATACTCCTATGTCCAACTTATAAAGGTGATTTTGGGCTTTTTGAAATCAATAGACTCATTCAAGAAGAAATCAACCCAGATAATGAAACATTTTTATCATATAAAAGAAACGGGAGAAGTGTTAATTTTAGAATTGGTGATAAAGTTATTCAACTCGAAAATAGACTCGATGAAGATATTTGCAATGGAGATATAGGGTATATTGATAGCGTTGAATATACAGTGGGTAAAAACAAGAAAAAAGAAGTTTCACATATTTTTGTAACTTTTAAACGAGCTAACAATTGAAAGACAACAATTAAATATTCAAAAGGTGAATTTAATGAACAAATAAGCCTTGCATATGGAACAACAATACACAAATTCCAAGGTAGTGAGCTCGATGTAATTATCTTTTTAGTCCACCCAAGTCATAAACGTATGTTAAGTAAAAAATTACTTTATACAGCAACATCCCGTGCAATGAAAAACTTAATTATTGTAACAAATACACAAACAAATTACAGTGAGGTTATTTTAAGAAGTAATGTATATGAAAAACCTATACTTACTCACTTTGCCTATTTTGTTAAAGGAGATTAAATGAAATTAATAGTAGGATTAGGAAATCCAGGTGATCAATATAAATTTACTCGTCATAATGCAGGGTTTCTCACAATTGACAAAATTTGTAAGAAATTACAAGTTGAACTTAATAAAAATAAATTCAATGGTGTTTATGCAAAAGTTGATGATTTAATCATCGCTAAACCTTTAACGTATATGAATGATTCAGGTTTATTTGTTGCTGGAATTTGTAATTTCTTCAAAATCTCACCAGATGATGTAATGGTTATTCATGATGAAAAGGACTACCCACTAGGAAAAAGCACGATAAAAGTGGGTGGATCAGGTGGCTCACATAATGGTGTAATAAGTATTATTAATGAGCTAGGCTCACAAGATTTTAAAAGGTTAAAAATAGGAATCACAACCCCTCACCAATCAGCTCTTAGAGATTTTGTTTTAGGTAAATTTACTACTGAACAAATGCAAGTTTTAGAACCAATTCTAGATAACGCCGCAAATGCTGCTATATCATTTGCTTTCAATGATATTTACACAGTAATGAATAAATACAATGCTAAAAAATAAATTTTTAAATGATTCAAATAATAAATATTTAATAGCAGTAAGTGGTGGTTCAGATAGTATGTTCTTGCTAGATAGATATAAAAAATACAATGTCGTAGTAGCGCATGTTAATTATCATCAACGTGATGATAGTGGAATCGAGACTGATATTGTTAAAAAATATTGCGCAAGATACAAAATTCCTCTTTTTATCTTAGAGTTAAATAAAGAAGACTATACAAGCGGGAATTTTGAAGATTGAGCACGTAAAAAGAGATATCAATTTTTTAAACAGGTTTATGATGAACAAAAATGTAATTATTTATTAATCGCACATAATAAAGACGACTTTTTTGAAAGTGCTATGATGGCGCGTGAGTCAAATCGTCAAAAAGATTTTTTTGGAATCAAGAAATACAACAACATTTATGGAATGAATGTTTATAGACCATATGTTAACAAGTATTGAAAAGATTATATAGCCCACAAATGTATTTATGAGCGAATACCATTCCACATTGACTCATCTAATTTAAAACAGCAATATACTAGAAATAAAATTAGAATGACATATCGCAATCATGTTTTACTAAAAAGCGTGTGAGTGTGATATTTTAGAATTAAAAATAGTAAATTAAGAATAAAGCAAATTAAAGTTCAGCATGAGTACAAAAAATGAGAAAAAAGTCTTTATTCTCAAGATACATTTAAAAAATTAAACTTAAAAGAAGAGCTTATTTATAAGTTTATAAATTCTAATTATGATTGTGTTAATCTAACATCTGGAAAAATTCGTTCAATTGTAAATTTTGTATTATCCCACAATCGAACTGCAACTTACAAATTAGATAATAATGATTATATTTTTAAAGAAAAAGGCCATTTAATAGCAAAAAACAACAAATAATATTAGCAAGGAAATAATTCATTTGCTAATATTATTTTTTTAAATAAAAGTATATAATTGAATAATAAAAAAAGAAAGGACAAAATGGATACAAAAAAGAAAAAAAGATGAACTGGTATTATAACAACTATTGTTATTTTATTAGCACTTGGAATTATGACTTACTTAATTGTAACCAAAGTTAATGCTGCTACAGTTTGAACTACATCTGAATTTGTTAATAAATTAAATACTGCTAACACTTCTATGATGAATGTTCCTGGGGCAGGATATTTCCAAGAAATAGTATTTAATCCATATCAAAATTCTATATCTGGAATTTATGTACATAGTGAGACTGTAAATAATCAAGTGATACAAGTTGTAGATAAATTTACAACTGGAGGAAGTTCTGCTTTATTATCCGACTTAATTAATGGAAAATTAGCAGACAAATTGGCTACTGCTACAAATACATATAATGTGTTACCAGCACCTAGTCAAAGCTTTTTTGCTGCATATATCTTGCCATTTTTACCTACTTTAATCTTTATTTTACTTATGGTTCTATTATTTAGATACCAAATGAAGATGATGAATGGTCAAGGGTCAAGTATGTTCGGTGATAAAAGTCCTGCTCAAATTATTAAATCAGACAAAAAATTCTCTGATGTTGCAGGAAACAAAGAGCCAATAGAAGAAATTAGTGAAATTGTTGACTACTTAAAGAATCCTAAAAAATACGAAATCTCAGGAGCTAGAATGCCCCGTGGTATTTTACTTGGAGGACCTCCAGGAACTGGTAAGACTTTACTTGCTAAAGCAACAGCTGGAGAAGCTGATGTTCCATTTTTCTTCGTATCAGCATCTAACTTTGTTGAGTTATTTGTTGGTATGGGGGCTAAAAGAGTTAGACAAGTTATTGCAGAAGCTAGAAAGAACGCTCCTGCAATTGTGTTTATAGATGAATTAGACGCAATCGGTAGAACTCGTGGAAGTGGTATTGGTGGAGGTCACGATGAACGTGAACAAACCTTAAACCAATTACTTGTTGAAATGGATGGTATTAAAGAAAACTCTGGATTACTATTTATTGCTGCAACTAACCGTACAGATGTTCTCGATCCAGCATTAACAAGACCTGGTCGTTTTGACAGAATTATTACAGTTGGATTACCTGATGTTAAAGAACGTGAAGAAATTTTAAAACTACACGCTAAAGGTAAACGTTTTGCAAGTGATATTACATTTGACAATGTAGCAAGAAGAACACCTGGATTCTCAGGTGCTCAATTAGAAAATGTTATTAATGAATCTGTGTTACTTTCTATTCGTGAAAATACTGGAGTAATAACAAGAGATCAAATAGATGAAGCTATTGATAGAGTAATGGCAGGACCTGCTAAAAAATCTAGAACAATTACTCGTGAAGAATTAACAATGGTTGCTTACCACGAAGCGGGACATGCTGTTGTTGGTATTAAGGTTCCCGGAGGAAATAAAGTTCAAAAGATTACTATTATTCCTCGTGGACAAGCTGGTGGATATAACTTAATGATGCCAGAAAATGAAAAATACAACTACACTAAGGAAGAATTATTAGCTTCTATTGCAAGCTTTATGGGTGGTAGAGCAGCAGAAGAAATTATTTATGGTGAAGATAAGATTTCAACAGGTGCTTCTGACGATATTGCTAAAGCCACAACAATTGCTCGTAGAATGGTAACTGAATTTGGTATGTCTGATTTAGGACCTATTAAATATCAGGAAGAAGAAGGATCACCATTCCTTGGAAAAACATTAGCAACTTCATCTTCACTATCAAACCAAATTAGTCATGAAATTGACTTAGAAATAAGAAAAATCATGTTGGAAGCTAAGAGATTAGCAACACAAGTTATTAAAGATAATCCTAAATTACTAGAATTAATCAAAACATTACTTTTAGAAAAAGAAACTATTGTAGCAGAAGAAATAGACTACATTGCTACTCACTTAGAATTACCTCCTAAGAAGGTGGAAAATAAAGAAGAAAATGCTCAACCTTTAAATTTGGATGAATTAATTAAAATGACATCTCAATCAGGAGAATTAAATCAAAGTCAAACTGAAGCTAAAACATTTAATAATGATGAAGAGGCTATTAAAGCCAGACAAGAAGAAATATCAAAAGCTCGTGAACAAGCAAACCTTGATTTAAGAGCTAAAGAAATTGAAGACGCGAGAAATAAAGACAAATAATTCTATGTTGCTTTTACAACATAAGGAGTAAATATGGAAGAAATTATTCTTGAAGCACATGATGGATACAAATTATCTTTGCGTTTATATGAGGTGGCAAATCCTAAAGGATATATACAATTAATACACGGCATGGAAGAACACCAAGGACGCTTAAGTTATTTAGCTAATAAACTGAATGCAGCTGGTTATACAGTATTAACTAGTGACATGCGTGGTCATGGTCCAAATGCTCCAATTCATGGTTTTTTTGCCATAAAAGATGGTGATAAAGTGTTACTGGATGACTATAAATTGATAACAAAATGATTTGCTCAACGTTATAACCAAGATCAAATTATTATTTATGGTTTTTCTCTAGGAACCTTGATAATTAGAAACTTATTAAAAACAGAATCTAAATACTATAAAAAAGTTATTTTAGCTGGTTATCCACCGTATCGTAGTGCAATTCCTTTTGGGATAGCACTTGCAAAATTATTACAAGTCATTAATGGTCCAGAAGCATACTCAAACTTAATTAATGTACTCGGCTTTGCTTCTTTTAATAGAAAAATAAAACATCCACGAACACCAATTGATTGGATGTCAAGAAATCAACAAAACATAGAAGACTATTTAGAGGACAAAAATTGTGGATTAGGCTTTTTAGAGTTGCTGGGTTTAAGGATATTTTTAAGCTAATGAATGGCATCAAAAATACAAAAGAATATCGCAATATTAATAATTGTCCAATTCTTTTGATTCGAGGTTCAGATGATCCAGTAACTTATGGATTTAAAGGCGCAAAATGATCTCAAAATCAACTAAAAAGTATTGGATTTACTAATTTGCAAGCAATTGATTATCCAAATTGCAGACACGATATAATACATGAAGAAATTAAGGACTATGTAATAAAAGATATAATTGATTTCATAGATAAATAAATATCATAGATTGGCTCAAGGTTACTTGAGCTTTTCTTTTTACTAAAAAATTATCAAAAATAAATACGCTATTTTAAATACTAAAAAAGTCCTCAAATTAAAGGCGTCTAACAATACTGCGCAAAACCTAAAAGGATTGCTAAAATAGCAATTTAGCGCTTTAAATAAAACAAAAACTTCTAAGGTGTGAATAATTTTTATTACCAAGCTTTATTATAAAACAACTTTTATCCCTAATTTATAGGTTTAAAAATAACTTAATGATTTGAAGACTGCTTTTTTAGCCCGCTTTGCTGGAAAAAGCTAACTTGTAAAAAAATAGCTATAATTTAAAATATTAAATTATAAGCAAGAAGAATGGAGAGATATGAAAAACCTTTTTAAAGAAGTTTTTAGGTCTTTATTTAGAAATAAAGCTACTGTAGCAGGTTTAACTATTTTGGTGTTTTTAACATCTGGGATTTTTACTTTGCTACATGATACAGCACAATCAATGAAATTACAATACAATAAAATTAAAGATAAGTCAATTTCTCATGACTTGACAATTGATTTAAATTTATCGACAAATGCCAAAGCATATAATGATGGTTACTTAATTAATGGATTAGCTCAAGCTGATGCGCTACCCGAAGCATATAACAAGCCAATTTTATATGTTGACAATAATTATAAAAAAGCAGTTGACATTATTGATCTTCGCAAAGTCGAGGATGATTTTGTTCCACTTAAAAACTTTATTGATGATCCTAAATACGCTGATGGATACATAAAGAAAACTGATTTCATTAAAATGTATAACTTACTTAAAAGTGATGACGTTGAAAATAGTGTACTTAAACTAGATTACAGTAAAGCTAAAAAAACATTCACTCTTGCTTCTAATTATTCAATTGATTTATTTACTAGAGGTATAAATGATGATTTTGTACCTGCTAAAAAAGAAGTAGAACTTACTTCAGATACTCAACTTCATTTTGATAAGCATTATCAAATTAGCGATATAGCTTATGTTACTGAATCTTTAGAAGGTAAAATTCTTTCTCAAGTCTCAACCATGTTTATTAATGTACTTTCAAAAGAAATTACATTTAATTTAATTAAAGGTCAAAATTGAAAGAAAACAGCCCCGGTTATTGAAGTTCAACCTAGTGAATTTATTTGAACATTAGGCTTCAAACCATATAATGATCAAAAGCTAGTTTTTGTGCAGGATAATAATATTGTTCCAACTTTAATTAGTGGTATTGATAATGCTTCAATAGCGCAATTAATGCAAACTAAGTTAGCTGATAATATTGCTTATGAGCAACTTTTTGGGAAAAATAAAAAATATACTACTACTGTAGAAAAAGAATATTTCCAATTTAACAAAGAAGAAACATATAACATACCTTTAAAATGAGCAGCTAAAAGAGAAACAGTTACTTACTACCAAAGAAAATTATATGAATCTACTTATATAAAATACAGCGATAAATGAGAAGGTGCTTATGTTACTTTCATGAAGCATTTAATTAGCAATAACCCTGAAGGTAATAATTCAATTCCTGCTATGTTTAAGGAATTTTCATATTGATCAAAGAATATATCAAATTATATTTATAATTATGATAACAATGGGTCTTTAGTGGAAAACAATCCTGAACTTGTGTCTCAACAAGAACCAATAGTTTCAAAAGATGAAATTTTAAAAACACCTTTAATCCTAGCACCAATTGAACGTCAATATGGTGTGGCCACTGTAGATGCTGAAAAATTAGCCTTTGTTAAAGGAATAATTGATAAAACAATAATCCTGGCTCAAGATTTCATTAACAATAATAAAACAGATACAAAATATAGTAACCTTATTAGTAAAGTGCAAGATATTTTAGATACTTACCAATCTAAAATAAAAGCATTAAATAATCCAAATTACGATGAGTATAAAGCGATTTATGATGAACTTTCAAATGATTTAAGAGAAGTTATTAAAAATCAAGAAAATGTTTTTACTATACCTGACTTTAATAATCATAGTGGAACAGAAATTCCAAATTATGCAGCATATAAATACCCAAACACAAGAACAATTGCTTTTATGGAACATTATGATGAAAGCACATTAACAGATGCTGCTTATACAAGACTTATAAATAAAAATATTTTATATGATACATTTAGTCAAATTAAAAAAGGTGCTTTAGCTATCGTTAAACAAAATATATATGACAAAGTTAAAAAAGAAGTTGGTGCTGATAACATCGGTATCAAGCAACAATTAACAATTGATTCTTTTGATGAAAAAACCCAAGAAAAAAGCGTTTTCCAATTTATAAATGTGGGAAATGATAAAGAAGAAATTAATGGAATGGCAAATAACATAAACAAGTTAATAAATGAAAAAGACAAGCCCACTGGATTAAACGGAATGGCTTTAGAAATTGATGACTTTTTCAAAACTAAACAACTTGATTATTATGTTTCTTATATTATTTTATTAAACGCAGCATCTAACGTAGTTCCATCTCCTACATATATTAAATCTGATTATGGATTTGATAAATTTGTTAATGTTGATTATAATAATCCAAATAAACCTTCAAATACAGTTTATGGTCAAAAAATTTATAAATTAGCTAACTTTGTAAAAGATGCTAACAGCAATACGCCAGAAAATGAATTTAATAAATTTGCTGAAATTGGTATTACAGCAACTACCTATAAAGCTAAAGATGGAGTTTATTACTATATAGTAAAACCAGTATATAAACAAGATGGTTCAATTGACTATTGAACTAATGTGCCAATTTCTTCTTCATCTAATGCAAATGCAGAAGAAGCAGCAAAATATAAAAATGGGTTAATTCCAACAATTGATGTATTAAACTTCTTAAAAACAAATAATTTAATCCTTAAAGCAACTTTAAACCCTAATGGTTGAGTAGAAAAGAGCTCAGAGTTTAATAATGTCGTTTATGTTCCTTTTGGATATAGAGCTCCACTTGCGGAAATCATGAATGAAGCAATTAACCAAAAAACAATGAGTAAAGCTGTAGAAAATATCCAAAAAGGATTATTGGATATGGATATTGTTAAGCAAGGATTTATAACAAAAGATACTGTGTATGCAATTACTGATGCTGCTCAATATACTTTTGATAAAAATGACTTTGCTGGAGTTTTTGCTTCTGGACAAATCAACTTGAACATTGTTCCTGAATTAGTTATTGATGCTTTATATAAACTTTCTCACAATATTAATGGTGATTATGTTAATAAAATATTAACTGGAATTTTCGCGAAAGCAAAAGCCTTAGTTCTACAACAATCTACAATAGAAGAACAACAAAAATATCTAGAAGCTGAAATCCAAACTTTATACAACTTTTTTGGATTAATTGGACAAAATACATTAGCTCAATATATTACACCGCAAGCTTTAGTACATATTACTAAAGATCCTGTAAAACTTATTGACAGTATTATTAAAGTTATTAACTCAATAGATTTTGTAAATTATACAGATAGCATTATTAATTTCCTTAGCGAAGAATATAACAAAATTAAGGAAGAAACTGTCAGTGACCCAGAAACTGGTCAACCAAGAATAATTAAAAGACAAAGAAAATTATCATCACATCAAATGATTATCTGATTATTAAAATCAATTGATCAAGATACTTTAAAAGAAGGTTTAAAAGAAATTATTAATAATGTTAACCTTGAATTTATTCAAAATAGTGAAGATAGCAATAATCCTTTATATTATGTACTTAAAGGACTACCTTCATTTGTAAATAACATTATAAATAAAATTAATGCTTACAAAGATAGTAAAGAACAATACAAAAATGTACTTGATGGGATTAAATATTTAATTGATGCTTTTGATATTAACATGTTTGCAAATACATTAGAATCAAAATTAAAATTAGAAAAATTCCAAACTAGTTCATTAACATATAACTATATTTTAAATCGTAATGTAGTTACATATTATTTCTATTTAGCTGATTCACTTTCAAATATTGATTATATTTATGCAGCCCTAAAAGCTTTATTTTCAATACCAGGTTCAAATAGAAGTTTAAAAGAAGAATTAATAAAATCTTTAAACCTATCAGACAAAGGTACAAGTATTAAGATAACTGATGATAGATACTTAACGATTCCTGCAGCTGATAATGAAAAATTAGGTTACTTTGATTTGTTGGGCGCTATGTCAAGTAAGTCTGAAAGCGAACACGCAAATAGTGATTCTAATGTTAATAATACACCAGTTGCGGCTCCATTTGGAAGAT
This sequence comes from Mycoplasma paraquilae, assembly GCF_048284415.1. Lineage (NCBI taxonomy): Bacteria > Bacillati > Mycoplasmatota > Mollicutes > Mycoplasmatales > Mycoplasmataceae > Mycoplasma > Mycoplasma paraquilae. The sequence goes on along the minus strand of NZ_JBLVZU010000003.1, from coordinate 17,822 downwards.
ACAACTTTAATTCAATTTATACTTTTATTAGAAAATTCCAATATGCCTTAATGCAAGGCACAATTGAACAATTAGACTATACAAAATTAAGCCATAATGATCGTTTATTAGCTCATGATATTCTAGGAATAAGCATAGAGCAGCCAATTATAAAAGGGCAAGAAGCTTTAAATAAATTAAACAGTATGCTTAATGCATTTGAAGCATTAAAACAAACTACTATTAATCCTGTTTTAGGCGAAAAATCATCGCTAGCAGATATTATTACTTGATATCAAAACATAGTACCAGTTGCACAAAATCAAACTTATGGATTATTAAGAGAAATTTTAGGAAAATTCCTTAAACCTAATAATGTTACTGGGGATGACTTTGCATCAATAGGAAATGGATACTTGTTATACAAGTTCTGACTTTCAATTTTCACTTCAACTTTAAATAGTGATGCTACATTTGAAGATAAAATAGCATTTGCTAACAATTTACTGGATTTAGCTAATAGCCAAGCTGTTTTAGATGACTTCAATAGCTTTGATTTATTCCAACCTTCAGCAAACAATATTATAGGTTATGAAACAACAGGATTTGGAATTACACGTTCAATGGCAAATATTTTTGAAATGAAAAATCAGTTTTTTGCTACTGATACGAATGGAAATTACAAAAACCCAATCCTAGCCCAATTTGTTAGTCAAAATAGTAAATTTACTAACTTTATAAAAGAAAATGAAATTAATATAACAAAAACATTTGCATATATTGGTTCATCTCATTTATATACAAAAGTTACTTTAAATCCTACAAATACTGCACCAACAGTAGCGGAGGATGATAGGCATTTTACAAGTTATAAATACGACAATGCTGATTCCAATGTTATCTACACATTTATCAATTCAGTTTTAACTAATAAAGCAATACAAGACAACTTTAATTATGTTTCATTCTTGATTGATACCAACTATAATAAAATGCCATCATTAATTGCGCTCGGCATTCCAGATTTAATATTTTCAAACATCTTGGTTATGAATCACCCTGAATTTATAGTTTGATATCTTACAGATACTAATAAAGTTGGTGATTTAGCTAAAAATAATGCTAATATAGCTTATTTAGTGGCTAATAAGATTGTAAATTACGAAAGTTTAATTGCACAAAACCCAGAATATATTTATCAGCTTATTCAAGCCTCAATTGAAAAAAGAGTCCCAAACCCTGTTTTTGAACGTGATAAAGATGTTTCATTAGCTATTGATAATGACATTTTATACAATTGACTTGATAAAACTAAAAATGATACTAGCGTAAAATACAATCCATTTGAAGTTAATTTAATGGATGTGCTTCTAAAAACCTTTAATACTATTACAGGAGTTAATAAATTAACTAATGTTCTTAAGTATGATCAAGTTGGTTCTTACATTGCAAAAGTCAATTATGCATGATTACAAAGAAATAATAAGAAAATTTTTAATGGTCAATTACCAAAAGATCCAAATCAAATGTTAGCGCTTCTTTCATCACTACCTGAAGAATATAAGATTAGCGTTAATGGATCTGAATACATAATTATTGGTGATGATTTAACATATGACAATATATATCCGGTATTAGACGAAAACAATTTACAACTAAACCCTAAATCACAAGCTATAGTATATGTTAACTCACAAGGATTTGATAGAATTAAGCAAGCTTACAGAGGTAATGTTGTTAAAGAATATTTACTTGTTAAAAATTCAACCACTAAAACTAACGCTGTTTTAAAATCAGAGCTTGATAAAATTATTAAATCAGAAACAATCAATAAAGATGACTTCCAAAGGGTATTTTTAGATGATGAATTAGACATGCTAAACCCAGAAAGAAGCATTAGAATAACAGCCATGAAAGGTATTGTACGTTCAGTTGATTACTCAGCCAAAGTGCTTCTTTCAATTTTGGTTACTTTAGTTGCTATATCAATTATCTTTATTATTAAACGTTATATTTCAAATAAAAATAAAGTTATTGGTATTTTAGTAGCTCAAGGTTATACTCCTTTAGAAATTTCACTTTCAATGACTGTATTTGCTTTCTTCACAATATTTATTGGTGATATTTTAGGATATATTACTGGATTCTTACTCCAAGGTGTTGGAATTAAGATTTTAGATAATTATTGAACTGTTCCAATAGAGACACTAACATTCTCATGAATATCATTATTAGTAAATATTGTTGTGCCTTTATTTGCTATGTCACTGTTAATTATAATTGTGTCATTGCGTTCATTAAGATTTAAATCAATAGACTTAATGAGTGGAATTGTTGAGGTTGCAACTGGAGAAGTTTATAAAAAATATGCAAAAGCCTTTAAGAAGAGAAATGTTAAAGGTAAATTCTCTGCTTCATTGGTATTTAATAGTTTTTGAAAACTTTCTTCATTTGGTATTAGTATTATTTTAACCTCGTTAACAACATTATTTGGATTTGCGACTTTTGGTGTCTTTGAAGAGTCAATTAATAAGACATATCAAAATAGAAACTATAACTATAGATTCGACTTATATTCACCTACTTTAGAAGGCGGACCTATTAACCCATATCAATCTAATAATTTAGAAAATAATTTATATGTTCCGATTGGAAATATCTCTGAATTAGACCAATACCAATCAGATTACTTTAAACCAGGATATTCTACAGCAGTTAATATTCTTGGCAAAAATGGTAATCCAAATGAATTTGATGGACATGTTATTTCACAGTTCTCAGTTAATATTATTATTGACTCAGTTGTTGGGGTTGATCCATGAACTTCAGTATATAATTCATTACCTGATTCACAAAAATCTCGTATTTTAAAAGTTAGAGATAAAATCGGAAAAGCTCTAGAAAAAACTCAAGCTGGCATTGTTTATGATGAATATGGTGCAGTTGATATTAATAAAACATCTATTACTGGCTTAGAAGGATTCTTTGAATACTTCCCAGACAAAGAAAACACTATGAATGGTAAATTCTACTATATGCTTTTAAATAGCTCACGTACCGGTTATGATATGAAAGCAATTAACACAACAAACTATAGAGATGCATATAGAGAATTTTTAGTTCAAGGATATAAAACAATTGCAGAAAATAATGACAAAGCAATTGCTAAGGATCCTAAATCAGAAACAATAAATGATTTCTTTATCTCATTTGGTGGTTTATACTTTAATCCAATTTATGATGAAATTTACACTTATGTAGACGGAAATATAATAGCTATCAAGAATAAGGAACTTAAAGAAAAATCAAATAATCAAAACATTAGACTTTATGGATATTTACCTGATTCTAAAGAAGTTAAAATTATTGGAACAAATGGTGAAGATTTACTTAAAAAGATTAATGATCAATACAACCAAAATCCTAATGATAATAAGATACCACTAATTATTAATGAGGTGGTAGCTCAATCATATGGACTAGGAATTGGCCAAAGCATTGAAATTAAGGCTAATAATACAGTTGATCGTTACCAAACCACAATCAATAAAGAGGTAGGCTTAACTGGCGATTTACCACTTAAAAATAAAACTTATAAACTTATAGTTACAGGAATTAATCCTTCATATATTAATAATGAATTTATTATTCCTAAGGCAGCTGCCGATAAAATTGTTGGAATTAATAATATTACTTTCAATCCTGCTTATAATAATGGAGCTGCATTTAATGGGGTATTATCAAACAATCCATTACCAATGCAAATATTAAACTCAGCTTCATTATACTCAATTAGTGGTTACTGAGCAAGTATAGATTCATTTGATACCGAAAGATTAACAGCTAAATCAATTGGTGAATTGTTTGATGGAATTTTTGGATCAACTACAACTGTAGAAAATTCAAAAATCAATGGTGCAATGCGCAACATAGGATATAGTGATGTTGAAATTGCTAAATTCTTTAATCCAACATATAGTGGCAGTGCTGATGTTAATGCATTAAAAGAAAGCTATGCAGCAGCAAAAGCAGATGCAACTAAATATATTCAAAAATTTGCACGTATTTTTGAAGATAAACTTTATGTGCCTAGTGCAGCTTCAATTGATTCGAAAGACATTGAGGTTAACTATACAATGACAATTGCCAAAACAGTGCAAATAGTTGTTACAATCATCTCTATCTTAACCTTTATTGTTTCGATAGTAATTCTAATTATTATTTCAACAATTCTAATTAATGAAAATGAAAAGAATATAGCTATTTGAGCTGTGCTTGGATATAATGAAAAAGAAAAAATAAAGATTTTCTTCGGTATTTATATACCATTTATAGTTACTTCAATTTTAATTTCACTCCCAATTGCATACGGATTAATTTCTGTCTTTAGCTCATTCTTAACTAATGCTGCTAAGATAGCCATCCCTCTAGCAATAACAGCAGCTAATGCATTCTTAACTATTGGGGTTATCTTATTTGTATTTATTTTAACAGCTTCATTAGCTTGAATTGCACTTAATAAAATAAAAGCAATTGATTTATTGAAAGGAAAATAATGAATTTACATCAAGAAGAACAAAACAATAAATTAACTACCAATACTAATAATGTTACTCAAGAAAACACAATCGAAACTCAAATGGATGAAGTGGTTTTAACTAAAAAAACTTCAGATGTTAAAATTACTGTTAAAAATGTTTTTGAAGTATTAGATGCTGACGGTGGTGCTAATAAAATAACTGTTGATAGATCGATTGCTAAAAAACTTAAAAAGGCTTCTAACAAGAAAAGACCAAAAGACGATCATAAAGATCTCAAGAACTTTGATGGAAATATCATTGATGTACGTGATGTATCTAAATATTATCTTGCAGGTAACAGTGTCACTCGTGTGCTTAAAAATATCTCTTTAAGCATAAAGAAAGGTGAATTTGTTATGATTTTTGGTAAGTCAGGAGGTGGAAAGTCCACACTTCTAAACTTAATATCAGGGCTTGATCGTCCTTCGCGTGGTGATGTTATTGTGTGTGATGATAACTTGCCTTACATGAGTGATACTCAGCTTACTTTATTTAGAAGAAAGCATGTTAGTTTCATTTTCCAAAATTACAACTTGTTACAAAACCTTAATGGTTATGATAACGTTGAAACTGGTGCATTCTTACAAACAGATAAAGATAAGAAATTAGACATTGATCAATTATTTGAAGAATTTGATATTGTAGATATTAAAAACAAATTCCCTTCTCAAATGTCAGGTGGACAGCAACAACGTATTTCAATTTTAAGAGCCCTTGCTAAAAATGCTGAAATAATTTTCGCCGATGAGCCAACAGGAGCTCTTGATGAGGCTACAACCGAAATTGTACTTTCATACCTATATGATATAAATAAAAAGTATGGAACAACAATTGTTATGGTTACCCACAACCCTCTCGTTGAGCCGATTGCTGATAGAATTTTCTATGTTAAAAAAGGTAGAATTTCAAAAATAAAAACAAATAATAAAACAGTTCATCCAAAAGAATTGAATTGAACTGAATAACATTTAGCCAGCTTGCTGGCTTTTTGTTTACACCTTGCACCAAGGCCTAAAAGGCAAAATTAAAAACCTAGGAACCCCTAGGCTATTTTGTAACTAAGGTTTAATGTATAGGCCTTGGTTATCTTTTTGCATTCCCGCTGCAGCTAGGATAAGGTCAATTAATCACCATACTCCAAATCCACCACCAGTAAAGAGCTTAAGAAGGAATAATCCAATACGTCCACCGTATAAACGATCAATTCCTAATGCTCCTAGGAAGATTGAAAGCAGTAGGTTTACAACATAACTGCGATTGCTTTTAACCATAGCGCGTCTCCTTTTAAATATTATATATTTAATATAATTATAAAACAAATTAATGTATACTTTAAATACTATTTTATTTTAGGAGATATTTTATGGAAAAATATACTGAACAAGAACAAATTAGACGCAATAAATTAGATTTTTATAAAGAAAATAATATTGAAGCATTTGCTAAAGCAGATGGATTAAAAGAATTAACATATTCTGACCAAATTGAAGCTCAATACAACGCATTAAGTAAAGAAGAATTAGATGAACAAGCTATTCCAGTAGCTATAACAGGTAGAATTTTAACTATGAGAGGACCTTTTATCTTATTAAAGGACTATCATGGAAAAATGCAAGTATACTTTAATAAAAAAGAACACAGTGAAGAATTGGCAAAATTAGTAGCTTCATTTGATTTAGGAGACATTATTTATGTTGAAGGTCTTGTGATGAAAACTCACACAGGTCAAGTTACAGTGAAAGCACAAAACATTAAGTTACTTACAAAATCTCTTAAACCACTTCCTGATAAATATCATGGGCTTGCTGATGTCGAAGAAAGATATCGTCACAGATATGTAGACTTAATTGTAAATGATGAGTCAATGGCGACATTTTGAACTAGAACAAAAATTATAAGCGAAATTCGTAGATATTTCGATGAACAAGGATACATGGAAGTTGAAACTCCATTCTTACATGATTATTTATCTGGAGCTTCAGCTAGACCATTTACAACTCACCACAATGCATTAGACCAAGAATTTGTACTTAGAATTGCAACTGAAATTCCTCTTAAAAAATTACTAGTAGGTGGTGTTGATAAAGTTTATGAAATTGGACGTATTTTCAGAAATGAAGGAATTGATACAACTCATAATCCGGAATTTACTTCTATTGAATTTTATGAAGCTTACTCAAACCTTGAAGGTATGATGCAACACACTGAAAAATTATTCAAAAGACTTGCACAAAAATTAGGTAAAGAAACTGTAGTAAACAAAGGTGTAGAAATTGATTTAACTAAACCATTTGCTAGAGTTGATATGGTTGAAGCAGTCTCTAAAGCGACCGGTGTAAACTTTAGAGAAATAAGCTTTGAACAGGCTAAAGAAGTAGCAAACAAATACGGAATTAAAGTACAAAAATTCCACCAATTAGGTCACATTATTAATGAACTATTTGAAGAATTAATTGAAAAAACTTTAATTCAACCTACATTTGTTTACGGGCATCCAATTGAAATATCTCCACTAACAGCCAAAGGAAGCGATCCAAGATTTACAGAACGTGCTGAATTATTCATTAATACAAAAGAATACGCTAACATGTATACAGAGCTTTCAGATCCAATTGACCAATTACAACGTTTCCAAGAACAACTTGAAGAAAAGAACAATGGAAATGACGAAGCTAGTGATATTGACTGGGACTTTGTTGAAGCTCTTGAATATGGAATGCCTCCTACAGGTGGATGTGGAATTGGAATTGATCGTTTAACTATGTTACTTGCTGAAAAAGATTCAATTAGAGATGTTTTATTATTCCCTACAATGAAAAGAAGATAATTATTTGCAAAGCTTAGGCTTTGCTTTTTTATACTTTTTTCACTAGCGTGTAGACAAAAAAGTGCAAAAAGAAAACTCGCCGTGACGAGTTAATTATTATGCGAAAGGCGTGTATATTTAACGCAAGCAGCGATACCTTATAGATATCTCATTCTTGATTTCTCAAGCACTGACATTATTATACACCAATTTGGAAATTTACTAAAAAATTAACAGAAAAAATATAAAATATATAACATGAACAAAGACAAGATTAGAAACTTCTCAATAATTGCACATATTGACCATGGAAAAAGCACACTTGCAGATAGAATTTTAGAATACACACACACTGTTGCAAATAGAGATCTAAAGGCTCAATTTTTAGACTCTATGGATCTAGAACAAGAACGTGGAATTACTATTAAACTTAATGCTGTGCAAATTAAATATAAGGACTATATTTTTCACTTAATTGATACTCCTGGGCACGTGGACTTCAACTATGAAGTATCGCGTTCTTTAGCTGCCTCTGAAGGAGCTTTATTGTTAGTAGATGCAACTCAAGGGATTGAAGCGCAAACATTAGCTAATGTTTACTTAGCACTTGAAAATGACCTTGAAATCTTACCTGTCATAAATAAAATCGATTTACCAAGCGCTAATGTAGAGGAAGTTAAAGAAGAAATTGAAAATGTAATTGGGATTTCAACCGAAAATGCTATTTTAGTTTCAGCTAAAACTGGGCAAGGTGTGCCTGAATTATTAGATGCTATTGTCAAATATATTCCAGCACCTAAGAACGCTTATGATAGTAAGCCTTTAAAAGCGCTAATTTTTGATAGCTACTTTGATCCTTACCGTGGAGTTGTTATGCTAATTCGTGTCTTTGAAGGAAAACTAAAAACTGGAGATAGATTTATCTTTATGTCTCGTCCAGCTGAAGAACAAGCCTACCACGTAATTGATTTAGGGGTAAGAAACCCTTATGAAACTAAGAAGGATGAATTAGTAGCAGGTGAAGTTGGGTGAGTTTCAGCAGCAATTAGAGATGCTAAAGAAGTGCATGTTGGGGATACAATTACTCTAGCTGAAAACCCTACAGATAAAGCTTTACCTGGATATAAGAAGATGAAACCAGTAGTCTTTACTGGATTTTACCCAATTGATACTAGGGATTACATGGATTTAAAAGAATCTCTTGAAAAAATTTCTTTAAGTGACTCATCAATTACTTGAGAACAAGAAACCTCAAAAGCTTTAGGATTTGGTTTTAGAGTTGGGTTCTTAGGTATGTTACACATGGAGATCTTACAAGAGCGTTTAGATCGCGAATATAAAGTAGGAATTATAGCTACTTCTCCCTCTGTAGAATATAAAGTAACTACTACAAAAGGTGAAGTAGAAATGATTTCTAACCCTACATTATTCCCTGATCGAACATTTATTGAAAAAATAGAAGAACCTTATGTAGAAGCAAGTATTTTTGTACCTAATGAATACATTGGAAATGTAATGGAATTATGTCAAAATAAACGTGGAATTTATAAAGCATTAGAAACAGTTGATTCAAGACGTTCAAAAGTTGTTTATGAGTTGCCTCTAGCTGAAACCATTTTTGATTTCTTCGACAGATTAAAGAGCGCTACTAAAGGATATGCTTCATTTGAATATGAATGAATCGGATATCGTGAATCTGATTTAGTTAAAGTAGACATTTTATTAAATGGTGATAAGGTGGATGCTTTCTCAATTATTACACACCGTGAAAAAGCTTATGAAGCAGCAAGAGAACTATGTCAAAAACTTAAGGATGCTATTCCTAGACAAAACTTCGAAGTCCCTGTGCAAGCTACAATTGGTGGAAAAATCATTGCTAGAGAAACAATTAAAGCTTATCGTAAAGATGTTACTGCCAAATTATATGGTGGGGACGTAACTCGTCGTCAAAAACTTCTTAAGAAACAAAAAGAAGGTAAAAAACGTATGAAAAAACTTGGGTCAATTGAAGTACCACAAGAAGCCTTCTTATCAGTATTAAAAACTAATATTGATCCTAAAAAATAATATTAATCAAAGAATGGAACATTAGCTTCCATTTTTTCTTTGCCCTAGTAAAGAAAAAAAGAAAAAACCTCTTATCGAGGTTAGTTTAGAAATTATAGGCACTATGAATAATTAATGTGACCTGATGAAATATAGATTAGAAATTGATCACTTGAAATAGTATCTAAGTATTCTTGTATTGCACCAGAATCAGAGTGAGTGAGGACAAAATAATTTAATTTTTCGTCATGAGTCATATCTACAACTCGATTTAGATATACTTGTGCCATAATTGAACGCATATATCTAATTAGCATACCTGAAATGAAAGGCATCAAGAAACAGACAATACAAATAAGGACAATAGACCAAGTTGGATAGCGATAAATATTATGGTTTGCTACTAAAAAAATACTCATTGTGACAAAAAAAGCATGAGCAAAGCCGATAAAGAATGGCATAAAAGTAGCAAGAACAAAAAGTTTTTTGCAATTAGCTTGGTCCTTATAATTTAAATAGTTCTCTAATTGAGAAGTATCAATAGACTTCCATTTATCAAGATTATAAATAGTTTCAGGATCTTGGTCAAAAGTAGGGCGACCACCTAGTTTCCCGATTGAATAAATAAATGAAAAGACTTGTCAGATGCAAAGCCAAAAAGGGTGCTTAATTATTTGATCTTTTTTAGTATAAGAATAATTAATAGAATCAATTCTTAAAATTTCTTTATGATTAAGTGCTAAATTAATGAGATGAAAAAGCAAAAAGAAGCCTGAAATAGAAGCAAAAGCTATGATTCAATTTAGGATAGAGTTGATTTTATTAAAATGATACATAGTCAAGATTGATAGTCCTACATTAAGGCAGAAACCTGATATAGCAGGGAAACAAATAGGCACTACATAAAGTTTAAAAATCTTACTTTTAGTTTTCATTTTTACTCCTTTCCTTTATTTAACTAATATTTTTAAGATATAAGAAATAGCTATTTAGGTATTTATTTTTAGCATGCTTGCTAAATAAATTCTTTGAATTCTTTGAATTCTTTGCTTGCGATTGTTTGCAAATACTTTTTAGATCTATCGGGAGAGATAAAATAGCATTCAACCTTTCAAGCTATGTCAGTATCATGTATTCTATTTAAACTTATTTCTAAAAATCATTGAGATATTGTGCTCTTAAAATAAATTATTATAAACACCATCATAAATAAAAAGCATAATAATGCAACAGCTATAATAGGACTAGTAATGCGGAGTCATGAATATGATACTGTATCAATCAGTACTGTTATAAAAGATAAAATCATTCCTAATAAAAGTCCCATAACTAGAGGCATAAAAAGCATTAGATGATTAATTTTTTTAGAGTTAATATAATCTTTATATTTAAAGTAGCGATTTATTTCATTTTCATCTGTAGGCTTGAATATTTCTGATTCAGTTAAATTGATTTTTATTTTCCTTATAAGCGTTTTGACATAACAAAATAGAACATGTGGCTTTATAAAATGGATGAGCAAAATAAAGTTTCTCTCGATTTCAATCATAATGAGTTGCATTAATTCTTAAAACTGTTTTGGGATAACTTACTCAATTTATAATATAAAAAATTAGAAATAGACCTAATAAAATAGAAAATACTATAGTTAGATATTTGAAAGCTATTTGATGCTTAGTTAAATGCAAAATTAAGCTAGTTGTATCAATACATAGTAATAAGCCTATTAAAAATTGAATTCATATAGGCATCCAGTAGCAAAATATGGTCTTAGTTTTTGACATCAAACCCCCTTATAGTATGCCTTTTATTAGCCTAATTAATAAATGATACATGATTCTTAACCTTTGTAAGCAAAATGAAAAATAAAACAATTTAATTTAGTTTATTTTGAGAAATTAAAAGGTACTTTTAGTAAAGTATCCCTAAAAATAGGAATAAAAAAAATAAAAAAGTTTGACACACTCGGCTAAGTTGTTATATAATAGTTTTGCTATTTTAGATAGCCTAAAATTTTTATTAGAATTAATCTTATTTTTATTACAAACATAAAATAAACGAAAGGAAGCAAAAAATGCCAACAACTAATCAATTAGTTACAAATGGTCGTAGCTCAAAAACAAGAAAGCAAAATGCTCCTGCATTAAGCTTAAGCTACAACTCATTAATCAAAAAAGCTAAAAAAATGGCTTCACCATTTAAACGTGGTGTATGTACTCGTGTTGCAACAATGACACCTAAAAAACCTAACTCAGCTTTACGTAAATATGCTCGTGTTAAGTTATCAAACGGAATGGAAGTTACAGCTTACATCCCTGGTGAAGGACACAACTTACAAGAACACTCTGTTGTTTTAATCCGTGGAGGTCGTGTTAAAGACTTACCTGGGGTTAGATACCACATCGTTCGTGGAACACAAGATGCTGCTGGTGTAGCAAAACGTAACCAAGGACGTAGTTTATACGGAGCTAAAAAAGCTAAATAATAAAAGCATAATTTTATTGAATTAATAACATAAAACACATTAAAAAATTAGGAGGACAATTATGTCAAGAAAGAAAAGTGCACCTATCCGTGAAGTACTTGCAGATCCAGTTTTTAATTCTGTAATCGTTACAAAATTAATTAACCAAATTATGCTTGACGGAAAGAAATCAATTGCTCAAGATATTTTATATTCAGCATTTAACATTATCAAAGAAAAAACAAATAGAGAACCAATGGAAGTTTTCTTAGAAGCTGTGGAAAACATTACTCCACAATTAGAAATTAGAACAAGAAGAATTGGTGGAACAAACTACCAAGTTCCTACAGAAGTTTCTCCACGTAGAAAACAAACATTAGCACTTAGATGATTAGTGCAATACTCTAGATTAAGAAACGAAAAAACAATGGACGTTCGTTTAGCTAACGAAATCATTGACGCATCAAACAAAACAGGTGGAGCTATCAAGAAACGTGAAGACACACATAAAATGGCAGAAGCTAACCGTGCTTTCGCTCATTTCAGATGATAGTTTTATAGGAATATATGGCTAGAGAATATGAATTAAAAGATTACCGTAACATCGGTATTATGGCCCACATTGATGCAGGTAAAACAACAACTACAGAAAGAATCTTATTCCACACAGGAAAAATTCACAAAATTGGTGAAACACACGATGGTGCTTCACAAATGGACTGAATGGCTCAAGAACAAGAACGTGGAATTACAATTACATCAGCTGCTACAACAGCTTTCTGAAAAGGAAAAAGAATTAACATTATCGATACTCCAGGGCACGTTGACTTTACAGTTGAAGTTGAACGTTCACTTCGTGTATTAGATGGTGCTGTAGCTGTACTTGACGCCCAATCAGGTGTTGAACCACAAACAGAAACAGTTTGAAGACAAGCTACAAACTACAAAGTTCCACGTATCGTTTACGTTAACAAAATGGATAAAGCTGGTGCAGACTTTGCTGCTTCAGTTGCTTCAGTTAAACATCGTTTAGGTGGAAACGCAGTTGCTATCCAATGACCTATTGGTGCAGAATCAGACTTCGAAGGAATTATCGACTTAGTTACTTTAGAAGCTATTAAATACAACGGTGAAGCTCAAGAAGAAGAATTCCCAACAGAAATCCCAGCTCACTTAGTTGACATCGTTAAGGAAAAACGTCAAGAATTATTAGAAGCTGTTGCTAACTTTGACGAAGACATGATGATGGTTGTTTTAGAAGGTGGAGATGTTACAGTTGAAGACTTCAAGAAAGCTATCAGAAAAGCTACATTAACATCAGAATTCTTCCCAGTAGTATGTGGTACATCATTCAAAAACAAAGGTGTTAAGAGAATGATTGATGCTGTAGTTGACTACTTACCATCACCACTTGATGTTCCAGCTATCCCAGCTTACGATGGAGAACACACAGTTAACGTTGAAGCTACAGATGATGGATACTTCGCTGGTTTAGCATTCAAAGTTATGACTGACCCATATGTTGGATCATTAACATTCTTCAGAGTTTACCGTGGAGTTCTAGAAAAAGGAAGCTACGTATACAACTCAACTAAAGAACAAAAAGAACGTATCGGACGTATCTTACAAATGCACGCAAACAACCGTGTTGAAATCGATGAATGTCGTGCAGGAGATATTGCTGCTGCAGTTGGACTTAAATATACAACAACAGGTGATACTTTAATTGATGAAAAATCACCAAAAATCGTTCTAGAAAAAATGGTTTTCCCAGAACCAGTTATCTCACAAGCTCTTGAACCAGAATCAAAAGCTGCTACAGAAAAACTTTCATTAGGACTTCAAAAATTAGCTGCTGAAGACCCTACATTTAGAACATACACAGACGAAGAAACAGGACAAACAATCATTGCTGGTATGGGTGAATTACACCTTGATATCATCGTTGATCGTTTAAAACGTGAATTCGGTGTTAAAGCTAAAGTTGGAGCGCCTCAAGTTTCATACCGTGAAACAATTACAATTCCAGCTGAAGTTGAAGGAAAACACATCAAACAATCTGGTGGTAAAGGACAATACGGACACGTATGAATTAAATTTGAACCAAACCCAGATGGTGGATTCGAATTCGTTGATAAAATCGTTGGTGGTAAAATTCCTAAAGAATACATTAAATCAATCCAAAAAGGACTTGAAGAAAAAATGGCTGCTGGTATTTTAGCAGGTTACCCAATGATCGACATTAAAGCTACATTATTTGATGGATCATACCACGATGTCGACTCTTCTGAAATGGCTTACAAAATTGCTGCTTCTAAAGCACTTACAAAAGCTAAAGACAAAATTGGTACAGTATTACTTGAACCTATCATGGATGTTGCAGTAGTTGTTCCTGCAGACCACATGGGGGATGTAATTGGTGACTTATCACGTCGTAGAGGACTTGTTAACGACCAAGAACAAAGAAACGATGGAGCTGTTATTGTTAAAGCTATGGTTCCACTTTCAGAAATGTTTGGATACTCAACAGAACTTAGATCTATGACAAGTGGTCGTGGAACATACCAAATGCAATTCGATCACTATGAAAAATGTCCTAAATCAATCGCTGATGAAATCATCAAACGTAGAAACATTCAAGATAAAGATGAAGATTAATTATCATTCATTTAATAATTTAGGTTGGCTTTAGCCAGCCTTTTTTATACTTTTTTCACTATCTACTTGTTTTTTTTGTAGAATCGATTTGGAGGAGATCTATTTTATGGGATTAACATCAATACAAAAACAAAGATTAATAAATAACTTAGATGAAACGATTAGCCAAATTAATTATAAAAGAAAAAATGAATACAAAGTAATTGACGCGCTTAAGAACAAAGCATGATTTTGAACATTTGTGATAATAATGCCGATAATTGGTTTCTTAATATTTATTGCAGCGGTTGTATGATTTGCAGAATTACAGTCTCAGCCTGGTGCGAAATTTGCTAATAAAGTTTTTGGCGCATATAATGATAGCCAAATTTTATGTATTGTAATTATGGTGCTAGGATGTGCATTAATAGTTTTATCACTATTAGAATATATTGGGGGAATAAAAAAAGCTGGAAAGTTAGCTGTTTCACTAAATGATATTATTACAAATAATAAAGCTTTTAAATTTTATGGAAAAGTTGATAGTAGAGTTAAAAAAATTTGTGATGTCACATCAGTAGATTTATCACGTCAAACAGCAAAAGCTAATTTTTGAATTGAATTAGATAAAGATTTATCTCAAGCAGTAGATGCATTAGAACAACTTAAAAATCAACTTATGCTTAATTCTGATGATTTTATTGAACAAATTTCTAGTAAAACAGGTGAAGATGCGTTAATATTTTTTTCTGACACAATTTAGTTAAATATTTTTTATACACTTACTATGCCATTTTAAAGATAAATGGCATTTTTCTTTATAAATAACAAGATTTAAATGTATTAGATTTTTTGAAATCGATATTTTAGTTAGACGTCCACAATTAGTAAGAAATGATATAAAAAATAAAGCAAAAAAGCTTTATAATTAATTTTATGAGTAAAACACAAGAATATAATGCAAGTAGTATTCAGCAATTAAAAGGATTAGAAGCTGTTAGAAAAAGACCAGGAATGTACATTGGAGGAACTGATGTGCATGGTTTACACCATTTAGTTTGAGAAATTGTTGATAATGCAATTGATGAGGCACTAGCAGGATATGCTACAAATATTGATGTTATTTTACATGAAGATGACTCAGTGGAAGTTATTGATAATGGACGTGGAATCCCAGTTGATAAAATGAAGGGCCAAAATCGTACAGCAGTAGAGTTAATTTTTACAGAATTACATGCTGGTGGTAAGTTTAATTCAGGAGCTTATAAAACTTCCGGAGGATTACATGGAGTTGGTTCTTCTGTAGTTAATGCTTTATCAACTAAACTAGTTGCCACAGTAGCTCGTGATAAAAAAGTTTATGAAACTATATTCCAACAAGATACTATATTAGTGCATACACATGAAATTGGAGTAAGTAAAAGCAATTGAACTTCAATTCGTTTCTGACCTGATTATGCATTCTTCAAGCGTGCTAAACTAAGTTTTGATAAAATTTCTGAAAGATTAAAAGAAAGCTCATTTTTAATTTCTAATTTGAAAATTACTTTAGATGATCGTAAGAATAATAAAAAAGAAGTATATGAATATTCAAAAGGTCTTGAATCATTTTTAAATTTTATTAATGATTCAAAAATTAGCATTACTGCACCAGTCTCATATAAGGATAGCAAAAAAGATATTGAAGTAGATTTTGCTTTCCAATGAACCGATTTATATAATGAAATCATTTTAAGTTTTGTTAATAATGTTAAAACTCGTGATGGTGGAACCCATGAAATGGGACTAAAAACAGCTTTTACTAAAACATTTAATGAGTTCGCAATTCGTGAAGGTATTGTTAAAAATGGTAAATTATTTGAGGGCGATGACATTAGAGAAGGACTTTCATGCATCATCTCATTAAAGATTCCTGAAAATTTACTTGAGTTTGTTGGACAAACTAAAGATAAATTAGGCACCCCTGAAGCAAAAAATGTAGTTGAAGAAGTAGTTTCTAAATATTTAGAAATTTGAATTAATGAAAATAAAACAGCTGCAAAAGATGTTTTAGACAAAGTAAAACGAGCTTATGAACTTCGTATGGAAGAAAGAAAGCTGAGAGAAGAAAGCCGAAAAACTAAAAAGATTGCAAGTGAAAAATTGATCCTAAGTGATAAGTTAACCCCAGCAACTTCTAAAAATTCTGAGGAAAAAGAATTATTTCTTGTTGAGGGAGACTCAGCTGGTGGTAGCGCCAAAAGTGGACGCGATAGAAAATTCCAAGCTATTTTACCTTTAAGAGGAAAGGTAATTAATTCTGAAAAGAAAAAGATCAGTGAAGTGTTAAAAAATATTGAAATTAGTACAATTATTAACACAATTGGGGCTGGTTTTGGGAAAGACTTTGATTTAGAAAAAGCACAATATAATAAAATAATTATTATGACCGATGCTGATACCGATGGTGCCCATATTCAAGTTTTACTATTAACTTTTTTCTATCGTTTTATGAAACAATTAATTGAAAAAGGGCATGTTTATATTGCTCTCCCCCCTTTATATAAAGTAAGTGGAAAAACTTCTAAGAAAATTCAGTATGCTTGAGATGAGGAACAACTTAAGGATATTTTAGAAACTATTAAAGAACCATATGAACTGCAAAGATATAAAGGTCTTGGAGAAATGAATGCCGATCAATTATGAGAAACGACAATGAACCCAAAGACCCGTACTTTAATCCAAGCAACTATTGAAGATGCTTCATTAGCTGAAAGAAGAGTTAGTGTACTTATGGGGGAAAATGCAGAATTCAGAAAAGATTGAATTGATAACAATGTAGATTTCTCAAATGAAGATGATTTTTTTGAACAAGTTTTATAAAAAAAATTTTTTTGTTATAATAAATGCAATTTAATTTATAATAATCTCGATAATCGATTTTAATTAGCTAACTAAAGAAAGGATTATTTATGTCAAGAAGAGATGTTCTAACAGGAAAAGGACCTCAATCAGGAAACAAACGTTCTCACGCTTTAAATGCATCAAAGAGAAAATTTAATCCTAACTTACAAAAAGTAAGAGTAATGATTGATGGTCAAAAAATGACTCTTAAAGTTAGTGCTAAAACACTAAAGACTTTAAAAAACAAAGGAATGATATAATAAAAAAATCATTCGTTCGAACGATAATAAAAAAATACCAAAAAAGGTATTTTTTTATTTTGCATTTTAAAAATCTGTTATATAATAATATCGCTTGTTAGATAAACAAACACAAAAGTTCTTTGAAAACTAGATATATACAATGTACATGACAGTCAATTTTTTCG
>NZ_JBLVZU010000002.1:0-156104 GCF_048284415.1 Mycoplasma paraquilae | reverse complement strand
TAATGTATTCAGACATTTTAATGAATTATTTAATTACTATTCAGTTTCCAAAGAATATATAAATAACGCTAAAGGCGTTTTTTTATATATTTTATGAATTTTTATCTTTTAAATATCACTCTTAAAAAAACAGATCATAATCATTAAGAATATTAAAAAAATCTATATTTAGTTAAATTAGTTTTTAAAAAATAAAAATTTTTTATATTTATCTGAAAAAATATTAACAATTTCTAGCAAAAAATAAGAAAATGTATAATTACTTATGTGCCTAAAAAATAGGGATAAATAAAAACTATGTTCCATATTTTTTATTTTTTATTGCTATTAATTAAAAAAATAAAAATTTTTTAAAAAAAATGCTCAAAATATGTAATAATAATTATGTAGCAAAAACAGCTACAAAAAAATAAAACAAAAATCTTTTGATTTTAATAAACGAAAGTAATAAGGTTTAAAACTTGAAAATAAAAAAATCTTTTCTTATTTAAAAAATTATAAAACACAACATAAATAATTTAATTTAAGATAGCGTTATTTAATAATTTAAAAGATCAAGTTTTATATTTCTTGTATATTTTTAAAGCATAGTTACTTTTTGGTGACTATGCTTTTTTGTAAAGCTCATTATTTGATTTTATAAATACTGAACAATGATCAAAATTTAAATATGTTAAATATTCAATAGATATTTTTAATTTTTTATCAAAAAAAATAAAAAAAGATAAAAATTTTACAAAATTATTTTTAATTTACCTATCCACTGATAATTGTTCCATATTTATATATACATTTCAAAAAATAATATTTATTCCCCAAAATTGGGAATAAATGTGACTTTTAAATAATGAATATTTATTTAGTTAAAGCAACTAAGAAAAAATAAATTTATTTTGAAAAAAATGTTTAAAAAGTGTAATAATAATAGTGTAGCAAGAAATCGCTACAATATGGCTTTAAAAGCAAATGAATATGAATCATGTTAATGATGCACAATTTATAAAAAACAAATATAAAACTGAAAAAATCTTTTCCCTTATTAATTCAAATGATGACATGGCTGTTTTTATAAGCTGGCTGATCCATGACAGAGGTCAATCTTTAACTCAAAAGAGTGAAACCGAAGTTATATCTGCTATTAGAAATAGTTCACCTGCCTATATAATGAATATGTTTAGTTTATCAAGTGATATTAATATATCAATCATAGCAAGTAATATCAAAAATATAAAATGATATATTATTGAAACTATTGATGAATTAAAAGAATTAATCCTCTATTCTTTTTGAAAATTGTTAGATGGTAATAAACCAAAATTTGAAAAAGAAATAACAAAAATCATTCTAAATAACGGAAAAAAGCAAGCAGAAAAGTATTTGTGAAAATGCTTGAAAAACAACACAATAAATTATTTGCAATCAATTTACAATGCACAAGGAATTTTTGAAGTAAAAAACGGAAATAGATGTGCAAAATTAAGTACTTTATATAGAAAAATGCACAATGCCCAATTTGTTGAAGGAATTGTCAATAAAGGCTATGAAATTGAAATTATGGCAGCTAAAAAAGCTAAAGAACAACATATGAAAGATGAAATTAATTTAAGCTATGCTAAATATCAAAATAATGATCATGAATGCAATAATTTATCAATTAAAGAGTTACAAGATTTTACTAAAAGAAAACAAGTAAAAGAAAAAGTGGAAGCTTTTGAACGTGAGTTAAATAATTGAAAGGTTTAAGTCATATTGTTATAAATTCTTGCTACAGTCCTCACTAGTAATGGTGGGGGCTTATTTTTAAAAAGTAAATTATTCTTTATTTATATGTTAAAAAATCTAATTTTATATTGTTTATTCCTTATTTATAGACTAATTAGGTTTGCTACTAAATTAGGAAAAAAAGACTTTTTTTATATAATAAATAAGCAATATTTATATTGCCTCTACTAGTGGGAGATATCAAACATATCGCTAGACCACAATATCGAAAGGATACATTATGGCAAAAAAAGAAATACAACGTATTGCTAAATTGCAATTCCCTGCAGGCCAAGCTAAACCTGGACCAGCATTAGCTGGTGTTGGTGTAAACATGCCTGAATTTACAAAAGCATTTAACGATGCTACAAGAGACAGAGCTGGTGAACCAGTTCCAGTTCAAATTACAGTGTACAAGGACAAATCATTTGAATTTAAATTATTCACAGCTCCTGCATCATTCAAAATTAAACAAGCTGCCAAAATCCAAACAGGTGCAGCAAATGCTAAAACAACAATTGTAGCAACAATTACTAAAGATCAACTTAAAGAAATTGCTGAATACAAAATGCCAGATCTTAATACAGATGACGTTTACTCAGCTATGGCAACAGTAGCTGGAACAGCAAGACAAATGGGTGTTTTAGTTGAAGGATATGATGACATCTTTAAAGCTAAGGCAGAAGCTAAAGCTGCTGCAAAAGCTGCAAAATTAGCAGCTGCTAAAGAAGAAGCTTTAAACAATGACTTAGAAGACCTTGTTAATACAAAGGGTCAAGCTATTGAAGTTAATGTTATTACAGATGAAAAAGCAAACGAAGGAGAAGAATAATTATGGCTAAAAGAGTTTCTAAAAATTTAAGAGCAGCTCGTGAATCATTTGATAGAACAGTTGCTTATGATTTAGCACAAGCTATTGAACTTGCTAAAAAAACTTCATATGCTAAATTTGACGCTTCAATCGACCTTGCTTTCAACTTAAACCTTGATGTTAGAAAAGCTGATCAACAATTACGTGGTGCTGTTTTACTTCCTCACGGAACAGGTAAATCAGTTCGTGTATTAGTTGCTACAAACAATGTTGAAAAACAAAAATTAGCTAAAGAAGCTGGAGCAGATATAGTTGTTGATGCTCAAGCTTTAGAACAAAGAATTAAAGAAGACAATTTTGATTTTGATGTTATGGTTGCTGACCCAGCAATGATGCCTTTACTTGGAAAATACGGAAAGAAACTTGGGCCTAAAGGTTTAATGCCTAACCCTAAAACAGGTACAGTTACTCCAACTCCTGAAAAAGCTGTTGAAGAACTTAAAAAAGGTAAAGCAAACTACCGTACAGATAAAGCCGGAATTGTACACTCTCTTATTGGTAAAGCAAGCATGTCTACAGAAGCTTTAGTAGATAATGCTCAAACACTTATTTCATTAATTAAAAAGTTAAAACCTGCTGCAGTTAAAGGTGCTTACATCTTAAACTTAACAGTTTCAGCTTCAATGGGACCAAGTGTTAAAATTAAAATAGAAAAATAATTATTTCTATATAACAAACTAAACTAGGAGAAATCCTGGTTTTTTGTATTCTTAAGCAAAAGAAAAACTCGCAATATTGCGAGTTAATCAAGTAATTTAGTTATTCTATCATAATCTTCAGCTGTAAGATCGTCTTTATTTGCAATATTGTTAATTGCGTCATCCAGATTAGAAATTGTATCTTTTAAAGTTGTTTTCTTATCTGTGATTCCGAAAAAACTTTGTAAGCTAACAACAAGAGTGGTAATTACAGAAAGAACAGCTATTAGCACAAAATAAACCATAGTTGCATCTGGATATTTATTAAATCTAATTGAATATAAGTTTAAAATTACTATACTTGCAGCAATTAAAATTGCTAGCACATTAAGAAAAACGAAAAAACTTCTAGAAAAAATATATTTGTTAAATGACTTTCTTTTCAACTTGTGAACTTTATCATGTAAATTAGTGTTATTTTTATGTTCTGTAACTGAAACTGATAATTTTCGCTCATCTACATTAAAGTCATGCTTTTTTGCATGTAAGTTAACTTTATCAATATCTATTAAATGCTTATCCATGTAAATATCCCCCAGCAAAATCACTTGACTTAAAACGATCTACTTCCATAATAGCGAGACAACGCTTATAAAATAAAAATTCAGCTTTAATTTTATTAAGGTTTTTATATACAAATATTTTTTGTTTGAAAACAATTGCTTCAAATTGCAATATTTTATACTTACTTAAATAAAAAGTGTATTTTTTATTAATTACAAAAAAGGTCAATAAACCAGTTAAAAAAGTGATTGAAGCATTAATTATTGTTGTCATAATAACATAGTTGGAATTTGAATTACCATTCAACATGTCAGTATAATATGGGTTATTATCTGGATAGTTTAAACCATTGGCTACAGAAAAGTTTTTGCTAGCTCCAGCTAAATATAAAATTGCAATTAAACCATTAAGTAAGGTAAATATAATAATTAATGAGTTAAGTAAGTAATACATAATTCCATATATAGTTATTTTAAGCTTGACTTTTTTAACTAAAAGCAAATATGCTTGATAACTTGTTAAGCTATTTTTATTTTTCACTATTTACCTCCGTTAGTTAACTCAGACTTCAATACTTCAGCAATGATAATCTTTTTCCGAGTTGAAGCTTGCTTCCATAAGGCGTTGATTATATTTTCCATAGCTTCAGTTGATATTTCATTAGCATTATATTTAATTTGCAGATATGAGATTGTAGTATAAATCTTTTTATACAAGTCACTGTGAGTATTGTATCTATATATTGCGATAAACAAGTTTAAAAAGAATGAAATAATTATAAAGCTAGCTAGAATAACCACATTAACATAAGATTTATAGTCGTCTTGTGACTCTTTGTTTGGTGTTTCTTTAGAAAGAATAGATAATGCTAGTGAAGCTAATACAATTGCAGCAATGTTTAAAAATGCAATTAATACTGAAAAAAGATCATCTAGCATTTTATAACGTTTTAGTCTACGCTTATCTTTTTCTAATTTCTTAGTTAAATTTTTGATAATTTCTTGCATATAAAAATTGTATAACATTCTAATTTTTCTCAAACATTTTAAGAATGAAAGTGGTATAAAAAAGTATAAATATACCTAAAAAATGCACTAAAAAATTCTTTTTTAGACAGTAATGGTCTATAATATACACATGAATAAAACATGAGCAATTTTTAGTGATGTGGATGGTACAATTTATCCATTTCCACATAAACAATTATCAGAAGTTAATAAGGCTAAAGTAAGGGAATTAGCTGATAAAAATATACCATTTGTTATTAATACAGGTAATCCACCGCTAGAAAAGATTCAACGGTTAGCTGATACATTGCACGCAAGATATCTATGCTGTTCTAACGGAGCAATGATATATGATAATTTAGAAAAGAAAGCTTTACATGTAGAATACATAGACACAAAAAAAGCTGAAGTTATCTGACCATTAGCATTACAACATGGTGTAACATTATACTACATGGGTAGTGATCAATACTATATGTACAATAGTAATGATGTTACAAGAGAATTCCTTACCACCTTTAATGAATACAATGACTGAATTACTGATGGTAGAATTAATCAAGACTTACACAAAATTGAAGCTTACGGAACTCCAGAAGCAATTTTAGCTTTTTATGAAGCATGTTTAGCCAGTGGTGTAGACTTAGACATCATTAATGTTTCTAACAAATATATTGAAATTACTAATATAGGAATTTCTAAAGCTTCAGGTATGAAATGACTTTGTGATAATGTCTTTCATGCTGATTTAGCAGACGTTATGGCAATAGGAGATAGTGCAAATGATATTCCAATGTTTCTTACAGCAGGGTATTCATATGCAATGGACAATGCTGATGAGACAACTAAGGCAGCTGCCAAATATTATACTAGCAGTGTAGAACAAGATGGTTTAGCTGAAGCTATTGATGATTATTTATATCGTTCAGATTTTGAATTAAAAAGAGCAATCTCACAACAAAAGCCTAAGAATAAATAATGAGGTCAGGTATCTCATTTTTTCTTATTTCTCTAGGGTAAAAGAAGCAATTAAATATTAAAATAACGCTTAGAAGTTTTAATAATTTTTGTTATGTTTATAGCGTAATAATATAAAATTTAAATATGAAAAAACCAGCAATTAATTCAGTTAACAAACTTAAAGTAAAACTTTCAGATTTAGGCCTTTTTCCTAAATGAACCATTCGTAAAATGGTTTTTGTTGCTATTTTAATTGCTATTTCCGTGGCTTTTACTGTTGTTTCAGCCCAAATTATTCCAATAGTTAATATTCCATCGTACAAGTTTTCATTTATTGGTTTGCCAGTTAAAATTTCAGGATTTATTTTTGGTCCAGTTATCGGGGTTTTTGTAGGGATTGTTGCTGACTTAATTTCACTCCTATTTGTACCACCAGCTGGTTATAACCCCATTTATACAGCTGCGACAGCTGTTAATGGATTAATTTCTGGGATATTTGGTTTATACTACATGGGATTTTTACGCTTTGCATTTTCGAAAGAATATCGTTTAAATCGCCTTTCTATTAAGATTAATTTATTAGCTTATAAATACAAATTTGAATCAGCAGCTGGAAATAGAAAAAAAGCAATTGAAATTGCTAATAAAATTGTTAAACTCAATAATAAAAGACAATTTATTAATCAAGACTCCTCAAATATAGCACTAAAAAATGTTTATTGTATTTCGGGTGCTTTATTTTTAGTGCTTGCAATTTCAATTATTGCTTGATATATTGGATTTTTTGTTAGTGACGAAATTATTCAAAATGGATTTATAAAAAATAGATGAATTCTTCTTGCGTTAATGACATCAGGAATGACATTATTAGTTATTTTTATACTAGTAGGTCGTTTTGCAATGCGCACTGATAAATATTTAGTATTTGTACCTATTATCGTCTTTTGTGCTTTTTTAGAGCTTATTAATATTCCAATACTTTCATTTGCTGACTTATATTCACTTGGAAATAGCGAAACAGCTGATATTTTTGTATGAATTACACAACACATTTTGACCAGTCCAATTAAGATTTGATTTAATGTTTTTGTTATTTATTATGCATATCAAGTTGTTTCTAAATTAATTAACAAAAATGAACACTTAGCATATTAAGAAGGTTGTATGGCAAAAAATAAAAAAATACTAACAATTGAAAATATTTTTATTCCTAAAGGGTATAGTAAAAATAGAGCAGGTATTTGACCAAGCTCTAATATTTCTATCCCTTTTTTATCTATTTATCAAAATAATAAAACAGCTTTTTATATTCCTAGTGATAATGAAAATATGATATTTCACAAATTAGCTAAGTTCATTTTAAAAGATAAAAATACTGTCATGACTTACTACAATCCAAATGTCAAGGAATATTATGATTTTAATAATTATTTAAACTTTACTACTAAGAAAAAAGACATCTTAGCTAAAGTCTCTTATTTTAATATCAATGAAATAGTGGATCAAGATGATTTAAATATACCATTATTTGAACTATGGGCTGATTGTCAAAATTCTATTAAAAGTGTTATTAATCTAGCTAGTTTAAATAGCATTTATTCAAATCTTGACTATACTATGAAGAATTTAATTTTTAATATTTTAAAAAATCATTCTTCAAATATTATGGACACTAATAATGATTTTATCAAGACCATTCGAGGCTTAGAACAAAGCCTTTTATTTTCAAGTGATAATAATGATCAAGAATCAATTAGTGCACATATCGAAAATCTAAATTTTATTATCAACTCTTATGTAGTTAATACTATAAAAGAATATTTTGATGTATTCAAAGAATTAAAAAATGAGTATCGTAGACTTGAAAGTGGGATACAAACCAGCAACATTAATGAGCAAAAGAATTTAATTGAGCAAAGTAAAATTAAACTTTCATATATGAATCAAATTAATAATGTTTCATTGCTAAAAGTTGAAAATGATTTAAAAATTCGTGATCTAACTAGTGAAATTAATTATTATAAAGATTTAAAAAATTCAATTGCTAAGTATGCTAAAAAAACTATGTATTATCAAATATCATTAATACATAAAGAGATAAATTTACTTGAGCAAAAGAAAAAGTTGCTATCTGCAATTAATGATGAATACTTTGATTTATTAAAAGATATTTTAATCAAGAAAAAAGAGCTTAATATTTGAATTAAAAATTTTAAAAAAATTCAATACCTTAATGAACAACAGTTTGAAGATTTGAAAATAATGATAGATTCAGAAATTAGTATTTTTATTACCAATAATTTCACTGAAACTAAAGACAAATATAAGAATGCTACAGTATCAAAAATTAAGGAATTTATTAACCAAGAGTTTTCATTCAATATTAAACCTTACATAGCAATGTCTAAAAACATGTATGATGAGTTAACTGAACGCATATCTCATAATCAAAAAGCAATTCGTGAGCTAAAAAATCTACGATTCAATCATTTGTCAAACTATAAAAATGTTGTATCCGTACATGAACTTGAGGAAAAAATTAAGTATGCACAAGCAGAATTGGATTGATCTAAATATTCTGAAGAAAAATTGTTTAATTGGTTGCTTAAGTCAAAAGAATTTAAACTGAATCGCCTTAAATTAAATGTTAGACGTACTGAAAAAACAGTAATTTCTATTATAAATTCTCTTTTAGTTAAAGTCACTATGCTACATCATGATGCAGCAGTCAAAACATTGGTGGATTTCAAGAAACTTTTAACTAAAAATTGAATAAGTAAATTACTTATGGATTTAATCAACTATTCATCTAATAAGCAAAAAGCAAGTAAGAAATTTTTAAAAGACTCAGCTGCTATGATCCGTTTTATTGAATCATATGAAACTGCCTCAGTATCAATTCCTAATTATGTTAGACCTTTTAAGGATTTAGACATTATTGATAAGGCTAAAATTAAATTAACAAAGTTTGGATTAAGCAAAATAGAAGTTTTATTACTACAAGACAATATGGAAAATATCGCGGAAGAAGCACGTAGTGAGTTTTTAAGAGTTTTATTTAAAATAGTTGACGCTAATAATATTGCTACAGTTTTTATTACATCGAATTTAAAATTCATTAAAGAAACAATGGATTATGTTTACTTCTTTAATGATATGCAGTTACTAGAAGGTGCTAAAGTTAAAGAAATTTTTTCTCACCCAGTAAATCCAGATATTAAATTATTAATTAATCATAAGATTTCTTCCTTAAATCAACAATTAAACCGTGAATATGTACAATTATTTATTAAACAAGGTTTATATACTTTAGACACTCATCCTTCACACTTTGTTTACTGTACTTTAAACGAATATCAAAAATGAAATATGATTAATAAAAATAATCAAACTAGTGAATCTGAGCGCTTATTTAGCGATGGTAAACCTTCTGATACTAAAATTAACGAGCAATTCCAATCAGTTTTTGTTAATGATGAAGTTATTTTGACTGATGCAAATAATCAACTAGTACCAGAGCCTTATGACAAAGATGATAAGCAATTTACTAAGGAAATTAAATTAACAAAACATGTAAGCAATCATGAATCTGATGCAGAAATAATTTCTCCAGAAGTTGAAAGCAAATTATTTTAATTTTATTATATAATTCTTCCAAGGACAGAGGTACTTGTTGCAAAACAGGTTGAGAAACACTCTTATGAGCTGATCTAGTTAATACTAGCGTAGCGAGTCTTCTCTTTTTATATTCCCTCCCTGTCCAGGAAGGATTTTTTTATGAATAAATTTAAAACATTACTTATGGGAGCTGCATTAAGCACAACTTGCCTCCCAATTATTGCATCACAATGCAATAGCCAAGACCAAGAAGTCAAGGAACTTAAACTTGATTTAATTACTCCATGGGAGTTAGTTGACAATACTGATGGAATCGCTAACTTAAAAAATAGCATTGAAACAAGAATGAATCAATATTTATCAGCCAAAAATGCTGGTTTTACAGTAAAAGTAAAAATGGTTAATGATGATAAATATCAAACAGTTGCCCAAAATATTACTAAGGGTGAAACCGACTTAGGATTTATATCTTCTGGAAGTATTCTTTCAGAAAAGAACTATTTAACTAATTTTAACCCTAATATTATTCAAACCTGAACATCAAAATTTGCTGGTGATATCAAAGACGCTACATTTACGACCTCAGCTATCCAGCTTGAAAAAATTGCTCAAAATGAACAAGCAAAATTTGATTTAATACCATGATCTAAAAAATGAAATGATACAAATGATGGGAATGGATGAAATGGCAGTGCATATACCAAGTTTTATCAAGACTATTCTTCTATAGCTTCTGATAATATAGTTAGCTATCAAAGAGGATTGATTGCAATCATTGCTGATGATGCCTTAACTGCAAAAATTAAGCAAGCATGATCAAACAAAAACTTAGCAGAATTAATTTCATATGGAATTGGAATGGGAAAACCTAGCTCAGGAAGTAAATATATCTTACCTGAAGCTTTAATGAAAAAACAATTTAATTCAGCTGACAAAAAACAATTTATTTCTTTTGCTGATTTACAGACTAAAAATGAATATCAAGATAAATTGGTTAGAGCCAAATTAACAGAAGCAAGTGATGCAAAAAATAAAAGTTTACATATTTTCTTTGATAATGAAGGTGGGTATTCATTTACACACTTTAAAGAATCTAAACAATATGCATATGCTGTAGATCAAAGCATCCGCCCAAATGAAAAAATCACATTCTTATCAGTAACAGATCCATTGCCATATAACGTTGGTATTGCTGCAAAAAAAGTAGGTGATAAACAACTTAAATTAGTTACTGAAGCACTAAATGATTTAGCTTCTGGTACAAATCCAATTTATGGAAGAAATATTGGATTTGTATCTTACAGTGATGACACATTACAAAACTTTAAAAACAAAATTGACAAAGTAATAGGAGAATAATGCTTGAATTTAAAGATGTAGCGCTCAGCTACGAAAATAAGGAAGTTTTATCTAACTTAAATTTGAATTTTCATACTGGTGAAATAGTGGGTCTTATCGGACGTAGTGGTCAAGGAAAAAGCACAATATTAAAATCTATATTTGACCTAGATATAGTCTTAAAAGGTGAAATTATCTATAATGGCCAAGTTGTAAACAAATTACCAAAAAAAGGGCTTAAACACTATAAGTCCATTATTTCATTTATCGATGCTGAAACCTTATCTTTATCAAATTACGATGCCTATAAAAACATTTTGTTTAATTTTAATAACTACACCAACTGTTTAAATGCCTTATTTCATCATTTGACAGTTGCACAATTAAATCAATTATGAGATTTATTTACTAAATTTGAATTACAAGATTATGCCTTAACTCCGCTAAATATGCTATCTAGTGGTCAAAAGCAACGCTTTAACTTTATTGCTGGTGTTTTTAATCGTTCTGAGATTTTACTTTGCGATGAAGTTACAAGTAATTTAGATATGAATAACTCTCACAAAATATTTGCTCACCTAGAAGAATTAAAAGAACAAAAATTAATAATTACTGCAATTCATGATATTGATTTAGCTATGCAATATTGTGATCGTTTAGTAGCTATAAAAGGTGGCGAGATAGTTAATATCATACAGAAACAGGATTACAAAAAAGAGCTTTTAACATTATATTTTGATGAATAAAACAACTTTTATTAGTAAGTTACATAAAAAAACAGCTCTTAAATATGCACTTATCTTGTTTCTAATAGCTTTTTTCCTCTATGCTTTATATAATTTAAATTTTTTCTACACAGTTCAAAATCCAAGCTGGCAAAATGCTTGAGATAATTTTAAATCCATTTTTAGTTTTGCAAGTCATAACAAAGAGCTTTCTGCCAATATTTGACTTATCAATTGAAATTACTTTTTAATTACTTTAAAAAGTGTGACTATTGGAACATTTTTTGGCTTTTTACTTGCAATAGTAACTGGATATTGTAGTGCTACCAATATTCATAAACACAAATATTTTCCATTTTTAGTCAAAATTATTTTGATGTTACTTAGAGCTTTTCCGGTGATTGTTTTTATTTTATTATTTAAAAATGCCTTCAGTGCAGAATTAGCTTCTTTTATTATTTATTTTTGATTTACCTGACTCTGAATGAATCGATATATTGCGGATTTAATTGAAAGTTGCTCGACTAAGCAATACTTTCGTGACTTAGCCCTAGGAATAAACAAACTACAGTCATTTTATAAGAATATTTACCAACAGGTAAAAATTAAGTTTTTCCTCAATTTTTTCTTATCGTATGAGTCTAATATTCGTTGATTAACTATTTTAGGTTTAGTTGGAATTAATGGTCTTGGGATAGTTTTTGCTGATCCTAAACATTACCAAGATAGCTTTGGAATAACATTGCTCTTTATTGCGATGTTTATTCTTATTATAGAGGCAATCTTATACTTATTAAACAAAATTTTACTTGTCCAAAAACCACAATTTCAGCCTACTAAACAAACAATAAAGTGTTGAAAATATAATTGAAAAAAATATGTCTTATGCTTAATGCTAATAGGCTATTTTGCTGTCATGATATGAGGATTTATTTCACTTGCGGATTCTAAAATATATAGCATTACCCTGAAGCAATATTTTGCAAACGTATTTAAATTTGACTTCTCATCCTTTAATTGAGGTGTAATGAAGCAATATTTTACAATCTTACAACAAGCATATGTTTCTGTAGTGCTTGCTTATATACTAGGTGTTATGTATGCATATATACTTGCAGAGAAAATTAATAAAAACTACTCAGTAATTGCAAGTAAAATAGTGTTAACTTTTATAAAAGTAGTACCTACTTATTTTTGATTTTTAGTATTTAATCCACTTATGGATTCAGTGGCTGCAATAACAGTTGCTTTAGTTGTTTCTGCATTTAGAAAAATGACTAAACAAATTTCTGAATCAATTAATACCTTGCCAAGTAATATAATTGCATTGTACAAAGTAAAAGGCTGAAGTAAGCTCAAAATTTACCGTTATTATGTTTTGCCTTATGTTAATAAGCAATTGTTATCAGTCTTTATTTTTCAAGGTGAAGATGCAGTAAGAAATTCCATCTCATATGGTACTTTTGCTAACCTTGGAATTTATAATTTGGTCTTGCAATATCAAGACAAAAATGAGTATAGTAAAATTTTTCCAGTGATACTCCCTGCCTATATATTTTTCATAATTTTAGAAATTAGTTTTTGAATTTATAAAGAAAAAAATATTTTTATACGAAATAAAAGAAATAAAAATCGCACATTAACAAAAATAAGTTCACACTATATTAGGTTTTATTCAAATCTATAGTATAGGAAAATAAGTTGTATTTATGTACTAATTCTACCTTGGAATTAGTGCATTTTTTATTACTTTTTTAACCCGTTTCTTATACACTAAAAAAGTTTATTTCCTACAATTAAAAAAAATCTTATGTGATAAAATTTATATACCTTACGTAAATATACATTTATATAATGTATTTTTTAATTAAAGGTCTATATTTTCAGAAAGGATGAGAATAAATATATGGAGCAAAAAAATTATAAAATTCGTAAATTTGGTCCTGTCACAGAGAGAAGAGATTACTCAGTAACAAAGGAATCTCTACCTCTTTTCGATATTCTTGAAACAAGTAAAGAAAGTTTTGAACTTTTCATTAACAAAAGAATTCAAGAATGTTTACTTGAAGTTTATCCAATCGAAGCTGCTAACAAAGAAGTTCGTTTAGATTATGTTAAAGGGTCAGTTAGATTAGAACTGCCATTTAAGAAAATTACTAGCGAAAGCGAAGAAATTAAAAAATGTAAAGCTAAAGGAATTAACTTCAGCGTTAAAGTTTATGTCAGCTTAAAAAGAGAAATTACAAATACTGGAGAAGTTAAAATTGATGAAGTTCTTTTAGGAGAAATTCCTTACATGACTTCTGGTGGAAGTTTCATCATTAACGGGTCAGAAAAAGTTATCGTTTCTCAGTTAATCAGATCACCTGGTGCCTACTTTGGACTTGGTGTGCGTAACAAGCAATCAGATGACTTATTCAACAAATTAGAAATTTTACCAAGAATTGGGTCATGACTTGAAGTGTCACACAAAGTTACATCTTCAACACTAGACACAGTTAAAATCAAAATTGATAAAAACAAGAATGTTAACTTAGCAACTTTCTTAGGGTCATTTGGATTCACACCAAAAACAATTAGAGAATTATTTGGAACAAGTGAATTACTTGAAGAAACACTTAAGAAAGACAAGTTAATTGAAAATTCAGAATTTACTGAAGCAGAAATTCTTGATCAATGTCAAGAAGAATTATTCAGAGGTTTAAGAAAAGGTGATCGTATTTCAGAAGAAGCTAAACGTTCACTTATTCCTGGAATGTTGTTTGATAAAAAACGTTACAACTTATCAACAACTGGACGTTACATGCTTAACAAGAAGCTTTCACTTGTTGATCGTATAACAAACACATACTTAGCAGAAGATTTTGTTGTTAAATCAGTTGAATTAGGAGAAAAGGTTGTTTTATATCCTAAAGGAACATTTATTGACATCAAGAAGGCTAAAGAAATTCAAAATGCTTTTAATGAAGGTTTAGTAAGAAGCGAAAAAATTCCTGGTATTGATCCAGAAATGGTATACCACAAACTTATTAATCAAAACAAAACACTAGCGAAAAGAATTAATATCATTAAGCTAAATGTATATCCATCAAGAAAATGAATGGAAGAAAAAGAAGATCAACCAGTTTTAGTAATTGGTAATGATCCAAAATCAACTGAAACTCACTTATTAATTTCAGATATTGTTGCTGCAATTAATTACTACTTTAATTTAATTGATGGTATTGGACAAGATGATGATCCTGATTCACTTACAAACAAACGTATTGTTTCAGTAGGTGAATTACTTGAAGGCCAATTATCAGTTGCTTTAACTAAACTTGAAAAAGCAACACGTGAACGTATGGGAGCTAAAGAAGCTGACAAGGTTACAGCTAAAAATGTTACAAATAACAAACTTGTAACAAACCAAATGAAACAATTCTTTAACTCTTCAAAACTTTCACAATTCATGGATCAAATTAACCCACTTGCAGAAGTTTCAAACAAACGTCGTGTTACATCTCTAGGGCCTGGTGGTCTTAACCGTGATACAGCTCAATTCGAAGTTCGTGACGTTCATGCAACTCACTACGGAAGAATTTGTCCTATCGAAACACCTGAAGGACCTAACATCGGTCTTATCCTTAACTATGCAACATATGCAAAAGTTGATGATTTAGGATTCTTAAAAACTCCTTACTTTAAAGTTAATAACGGTGTAGTTGATTATTCTACAACTCACTATCTTACAGCTGCTGAAGAAATTGGGTTCTCATTTGCGCAGTCTTCAGTTAGAGTTGATGATAATAATAAAATTGTTGACCCTTACTTAACTATTAGACGTGACTATAACTATATTATAGGTACACCAGATGAAATTGATTACATTGAGGTTTCATCAAAACAAATTGTTTCTGTTGCTGCTGCGGCTATCCCATTCCTAGAAAATGACGATGCTAACCGTGCACTTATGGGTTCAAACATGCAACGTCAAGCAGTTCCTCTTCTTCAAGCTGAAGCACCTTTTGTCGCTACAGGAATTGAAGCAGACATTGCTAAATACTCTTCATATAACTTAGTTGCTAAAAACCCTGGTGTTGTTACTTTTGTTGATGGATCAAAAATTATGATCAAAAATGAAAAAGGTAACACAGATAGATATTCTTTAAGAAACTTTGAAAGAAGTAACCAAGGTACATTAATTCAACAAAAACCTATTGTCGCTGTTGGACAAGAAGTACAAAAAGGTGACTTACTTGTAGATGGTAGTTCATTTAAAGATGGGGAAATGGCACTTGGTAAAAACGTGCTTGTAGGATTTACTACATGAAACGGATATAACTTTGAGGATGCTGTTATCATCAATGAAAGACTTGTTAAAGATGATGTTTATACATCAATTCACATTGAAGAACAAACTATTCAATTTAGAACATCACGTGCCGGTGATGATGAATTAACAAATGCAATTAACAACGTTTCAAAATTTGCTTTAAGAAACCTTGATGAAAGAGGTATTGTTAAAGTTGGATCTGAAGTATTACCTGGAGACGTACTTGTAGGTAGACTTTCACCAAAAGGAGAAGACAACCCTTCTCAAGAAGAAAAACTTCTTATGGCTATTCTTCAACAACGTCCACAAACAACTAAAGATACTTCATTAAAAGTTAAAAATGGACATGCAGGTACAGTTATTCATGTTGAAGTGCTTTCACGTGAAGCTGGAGACATCTTAGAAGAAGGTGTAGATAAAATTGTTAAAGTTTCTATTGCTCAAAAACGTAAGATTAAAGTCGGAGATAAGATGGCTGGACGTCACGGTAATAAAGGGGTTATCTCTATTGTATTACCTGAAGAAGATATGCCATACTTAGAAGATGGAACACCACTTGACATTATGCTTAACCCTCAAGGGGTTCCTTCACGTATGAACATTGGTCAAGTTCTTGAACTTCACCTTGGAATGGCAGCTAGAAAATTAGGCGTAAAATTTGTTACTCCTTCATTCGATGGGGTTAAGAAAACAGATATCGAAAATGCCTTAGTTGAAGCTGGACTTGACAAGAGCGGAAAACAAACTTTAATTGACCCAATTACAGGTAGAAAATTTGATAAACCTATTTCAGTTGGTGTAATGTACATGCTTAAACTTAACCACATGGTTGATGATAAGATGCATGCACGTAGTGTTGGACCATACTCACTTATTACACAACAACCTCTTGGAGGTAAATCACAAAATGGGGGACAAAGATTCGGAGAAATGGAAACATGAGCTATTGAATCTTATGGGGCTACAAATGTGCTTCAAGAAATCCTTACATTTAAATCTGATGACATTACAGGACGTAATGCATTATATTCAGCATTAGTATCTGGAAAAGAATTACCAATGCCTGGAATTCCAGAATCATTTAATGTTCTTAGCTATGAACTTAAAGGTCTTGGAATGAAATTAGATGCTTCAACAAGAACACTTGATGAAGAAGAAAACATCGATCATACACAATATCAATATGTTGATACAAATGAAATAGGGGGAGAAGGTTATGAATAATTTTGATAAAGAACAAGACGAATTAGTTGAACAAATTAATAAAATTACTCTCTCACTTGCAACAGATCAAGACATCTTAGAATGATCTCATGGTGAAGTTACAAGACCAGAAACCATCAACTATAAATCATATAGACCAGAAAAAGATGGTTTATTTGATGAATTAATTTTTGGACCAGTTACAGATTATAAATGTCCAATCTGTAACACTAAATATAAGAAAAGTGATGAAAATTCTGTATGTACCAAAACCCCTGCTTGTGAAAAATATAGACCTGTTATTTTACCTAAAATCACACGTAGAAGCAGAATGGGGCACATTAAGTTACACAATCCAGTTGTGCACTTCTGATTCTTCAAAATAGATCACTCAATTATTTCAAAATTACTTGGGCTTAGAGTTGCTGATTCTACTAAGCAAGTAACAAAAGCAGATTTAGAAAAATTAATTTACTATAAATCTCACATAGTACTTGAAGCTGGAAACCTAACTAGCTTAAAGAAAAATACCATCATTGACATTAATGAAGCAGCAAACATTTATGAAGCTGCTTTAGAAGAAATGCTTGGTCACTATGAAAAAGACACAGATGAATATGAAGATATTGAAATAGCATTAACAGAATTAAGAGAATATGCTGAGTCAAAAATCGGAAAAGACTTCGGAATTGACTTCTATCAATACAATGAAATTATTCATGAATATTCAGATGCTAAAATTGACACTGGATCTCGTGCTGTTGAATACTTATTAACTCACATCAATTTAACTGAAGAAGCTGCAGCTGTTCAAGCTGAAATTGATAAAATTAACTCTGAAATGGACTCAGATAATGGATTATCTTCAACAAAAGAACAAGACAGAGCCAAATTATATAAACGTTTAACAGTAATTAACTCATTTATTAAATCTGGACAAGATCCAAAAAGTATGTTAATTTACAACCTTCCAGTTATTCCTGCTGACTTACGTCCATTAGTACAGTTAGATGGTGGAAGACACTCAACTAGTGATGTTAACGAATTATATCGTCGTATTATCATTAGAAATAACCGTTTAGCTAAATGAAATGAAGCTGATGCACCTATGCTTATTAAGCAAAATGAATACCGTATGATTCAAGAAGCAGTTGATGCTTTAATTGATAACGCAAGAAAGAAACCGACACCAGTTGTATCAAAAGATTCTCATCCTTTAAAATCTATTTCAGATGCTTTAACTGGTAAAAAAGGACGTTTCAGACAAAACCTTTTAGGAAAACGTGTTGACTATTCAGGCCGTAGTGTTATTGTTGTTGGTCCTTCACTAAGAATGCATGAAGTTGGTATTCCTCGTGACATGGCTGCTAAATTATTCGAACCTTGAATTATTAAGGAATTAATCAAGGGTGAACCTTCAATTACAAGCGTTAAATCAGCTAAGAAAATGATTGAAACTTTAAACCCAATTATTTGACCATATGTAGAAAAAGCAATAGAAGGTAGACCTGTTCTACTTAACCGTGCACCTACACTTCACAGACTTTCAATTCAAGCTTTCCAACCTGTTTTAATTCGTGGTAAAGCTATTAAACTTCACCCACTTGTAACTACAGCTTTCAATGCTGATTTCGATGGTGACCAAATGGCTGTCCACGTTCCGATTTCAGATCAAGCTGTTCGTGAAGCAAAAGAACTTATGCTTGCTTCTAAAAACATTCTTGGTCCTAAAGATGGGGAACCAATCATTAACCCTTCTCAAGATATGATTTTAGGTCTTTACTATTTAACAATAGAAAAAGCTAATGTTAAAGGTGAAGGAAACTTCTATGCAAGTTTTGATGACATGATGCTTGCATATGAAAATGGATATATTACACTACATACCAGAGTTGTACTCCCAATTTCAGCTATGAGCAAGGAATCTGTATCTAAATACACAAATGCTCCTTACTTAGTTTCTACAGTAGGTAAATTTATTCTTAACCGTGCTTTCCCATCTGATTTTGAATTTATCTTTGGTAAATATGTAACAAGAAAAGAAGTTACACAAGCAGATGGAAGTGTAAAAGTTAGTGAAAGCGAAAAGATTGATACTTCTGACAAAGATCTAAGCAAATACGTACTTAACTATGGTGATGACTTTAGAGCTAAAATTGCTGCAATGCCAGTGAACTTAGCCTTATCTAAAAAAGATATTGCTAAAATTGTACGTAGAGTATATGAAAAATATGTTGCTGTTGTAACAATGGAAGATATTGCTTCAATTATTAACGATACAACACAAGATAATTTTGAAGATCGTTTCACAGAATGTGCAGAATTAGTTGATTTTGCTAATGCACCAATTCCTACTTCACATGCTAGAATTATTTCAAACTCAATTAAAGAGCACTTTGAAGCAATTAATTATGAATGAAGTAAGAAAAACCCTAATGCAGCAGAAGGAATGAAACCTGTTTGAACTTTAGTTGAATATACTAAAGTGCTTGAAAAAGTTTGATTCGATTATACAAACTATGTTGCTTCTATACTAGATAGAATTAAGAACCTTGGATTTAAATTCTCTACAATTTCAGGTACAACTATCTCTATGAACGATATTACTACATTAGATACAACTGCTGAAAAGATTAAAAAAGGTGAAGAATATACCGACCAACTTAAGAAGTTCTTTGAAGAAGGGTACTTAACTGATGATGAACGTTATACCTTAACAATTCAAAAGTGATCAGAAGTTAAGGACTCTATTGAAAAAGACTTGAAAGAAGTTACAAAATCTGACATCGATAACCCTCTATTTATGATGTTTACCTCAGGAGCTCGTGGTAACTCATCTAACTTTACACAGCTTGCTGGTATGCGTGGGCTTATGAACAACAACACCAAAGTGCTTAAAGCCGATGCAGAAAACGACCGTGTGGTTCGTTCAACAGTTGAAATCCCAGTTAAGTCATCATTCCTTTCAGGACTTACAGCTTATGAATTCTATTCATCAACTCACGGGGCCAGAAAAGGACTTACAGATACAGCGCTTAACACAGCTAAATCAGGATACCTAACACGTAGACTTGTGGATGTTGCGCAAGGTATTGTTGTTAGAGAAGATGACTGTGGATCTGACTTTGGATTTGTGGTTAAAGATATTAAAGACACAAAAACTGATACTGTTATTGAATCATTACAAGAAAGAATTGAAGGTAGATTCACAAATAAAGCTATCTTAGATGAAAATGGTAATGAATTAGTAGCGGCAAACACATTAATTACTCCAGAACTTGCTGATAAGATTGTTAACGAATATGGACAAAGTCAAGTGGAAATTCGTTCAGTGCTTTCATGTCACACCAAAAATGGGGTATGTAAACACTGTTATGGAAAAGACTTGGCAACAAACAGAATTGTTAATATTGGTGAAGCTGTTGGGGTTGTTGCTGCACAATCAATCGGAGAACCTGGTACACAACTAACAATGCGTACATTCCACACCGGTGGGGTTGCCGGGGTTGAAGATATTACTGGTGGGTTTGGTCGTCTAATCGAACTTATCGATGCTTACGACTTCCCATGAGGAAAACCTGCT
Organism: Mycoplasma paraquilae; assembly: GCF_048284415.1. Lineage (NCBI taxonomy): Bacteria > Bacillati > Mycoplasmatota > Mollicutes > Mycoplasmatales > Mycoplasmataceae > Mycoplasma > Mycoplasma paraquilae. Next base: position 135,521 of record NZ_JBLVZU010000002.1, on the reverse strand, counting down.
GTTATCTCAACAGTATACGGAACAGTAACAAGAATTGCGCCTGCTACAGATAAAAATGGAAAAGACAGTAGTGATATCTTGCTAGTTGAAGTTGAAACCAAGAGAGCTGATGGAACTATTGCTACAGAAACATACAGCGGAAAAGTTTCACAAAAATTACGTGTTAAACTAGGTGATAACGTTGTAAGTGGTCAAAAAATCTTTGAAGGGCCAATTATTCTTAACCAACTTCTTGAAGCAGCTGACACAAGAGCTGTACAAAACTACTTATTAAAAGAAGTTCAAAGACTATATCGTTTACAAGGTATTACAATTTCAGATAAATACATTGAAATTATCATTAGACAAATGCTTTCAAAAATTATGATTACAGATCCAGGGGATTCAAACTTCTTCACAGGAAGTCTTGTAGATACCTTTGTTTACCAAAAAGAAAATGGAAAATTACTTGCTGCAGGAAAACGTCCAGCTTACGGGGAAGTTAAGATTCGTGGAGCTAAACAAACTCCTTTATTAAGTGATTCATTCCTAGCTGCTGCTTCATATCAAGAAACAGCTAAAATTCTTGTTAACTCATCTATTGCTAAAAGAGTTGACTATCTTGAAGGACTTAAAGAAAACATTATTCTTGGACATAAGATTCCAGCTGGAACAAATGCTAACTATGAATTAAAAGGAAAATACGATATTCGTGATCCTAAAACATACTTTACAGGTAAAATTGATCCAGAAAATGCAGACTTTGAATTAAGTCAAGAAGAACAAGATGAAATTAACTCAACATTTGATGACATTGATATTCCAGTATCATTCGAAGAAGATTCATTGTTATTGCAAGATCATGATGATATGGATATGACTGATGATGAAGAAAATCAAGAAATTTTTGACATTGATGACGATGTATTAGAAATTGCAAATGAATACGACGACGACAGCATGGATGAAGAACAATTTTAATATCATTAAATAATAATATTTAAATACAGTACTTAATGTGCTGTATTTTTATTATTCACTCATCAATTAATTAAACTTTCAAAATGTGGAAATGTGGAAATTTTATCTATTTCGAAATAAAATTAAGTAAAATTATTTATAAATAAAGGAGAACTTAAATGAAAAATAATTTCAATAATGAAAATTTCACTAAAAAAGAAGTAACGCTAGGTTTTGATCTTGGAGTTGGTTCTGTTGGATGATCTGTAGTAGACTCCAAAACTAATCAAATTTACTATTTAGGAAGTAGATTATTTTCATCAGCACAAACAGCTGAAGAGAGAAGAGCTTTTAGAGGAGCGAGAAGATTAATTCGTAGAAGAAAATACAAGAATCAAAGATTAGTGAACTTAATTTGAAAATATAATGATTACTTTCAATTCAAAGATAAGTCTGAAATATTAGCAAATAATTCAAAACAACAACAAGAAAATGATATTGTTTTAAATCTAAAAGTTTTAGCTTTAAATAGCACTATTGATTCAAAACAATTGGCTTGAATATTGCATGATTATCTCCAAAATAGAGGGTACTTTTATGAAAATAACGAAAACATCAATATTTACCCTAGTGAGAAATTGCTTGAGCATTACAACAAATATGGCTTTTACAATGGGATTATTGATTTAAATGATCAAAATCAAATAAAAGATGAGCAATTAATGACTGATTTTAATTTTTCGAATAAACAATGGCTTAATGAAATAAAACAAGTATTAAACTCACAAGACAATTTACCTGAAGAATTTATTAATGAATATTTAGCTTTATTTAGCTTTGTACGTGAGATGTCGAAAGGACCAGGTAGTTTAAATAGTTCCAGTCCTTATGGTGTATACGGCTATGATAAAGAACAAAAAAAGACTGTACAACTTTATAAAAATATTTGAGATAAGACGACTGGAAAATGTAGTGTCTTTAATACAGAATATCGCGCACCTAAAAATTTACCAAGTGCATTAATTTTTAATGAATTAAATGAGCTAACTACAATTAGAAGTAAATCAGATTTATTAAATGGTTGATTTATTACTCAAGTAGAAAAATATAACTTTTTAAATGGAATAATTGATTATTTATTAAATTTAGATAAAGATACTAAAGTTAAAAAAGCGCAAATAGATAAAATCATTAATAAAACTATCGAAAATTCTGTAAACACCTTTTTAATAGAACATAATTTTGATGGAATATCTGAGTTTGAAAAAATAGAAAATATTGATAAAAATGAACATAAATTAAAATTATCAGGATTAAAACTTAATAAAAATGGAAAAATTGAATTTGGTGATTTAACTAAATTAGCAGACTTTGTACAAAAATTAAAACAATATCTCGATATCAGATTTGTATCACAATACAATTTAGAGGACAAGTTAAGTTTTTTAGATAATATGTTTTTATACTTATCACATAATTACACCTACTTAGATAAAACAAATACAGATAATTTAGCACTAGCATGTAAAAACGATAGAATTTTTGATTTTATAGTAAAAAATCAATATGAGCCTTTATGCAGTTTGTTCAAAGGTATATCTGAAGATTTTAAAAACGAATTATCAAAAACTCATTCATTGTCACAAAAAGCAATTACATTTGTAATTTCTAAAATGATCGGTATACAAAATATTCCTTATAGCAAAGAGAAAGATAAGGGATGAAATTTTGAAGCTTTGAAGAATTATGATGAATCTTTTAAAGAAGAAATTACAAAAAATAGAAATGGTGTAGCAAATAATAAGAAATCTTCAAAATATTTAAGCCCAGATTTTATTGATGAAGCAATTTTATCACCAGGTGTTAAAAAAATATTAAGGGAAGCAACTAAAGTTTTTAATGCAATTAAGAAGAAATTTGGAAAAAAATTCGAAATTTCTAAAGTTGTTATCGAATTAGCGAGAGAATTATCTGATGATGATATATCTAAAAACAAAAAGAATTATGAAAAGATAATTAAAAGCAATAGGGAAATTATTGAAAAACACTTAAAGAGTTTAAATATAAATGAAGTATTAATAGAAGATGTTTTAAAATCGCCTATTAAAAGCTATAAAACATTATTATGATTACAACAAGATCATAATGACTTATATTCTGGAAAAGAAATACTTTTTGAAGAAATATTCACTAATACAGAAATTGATCACATATTACCTTATAGCCAATCATTCGATGATTCAAGCAGTAATAAGGTTCTTGTTTTAAAAAAATCTAATCAGCTTAAAGGCCAAAAAACACCATATGAATTTATAAATTCAGGTATGGCAGGAATTACGTGAGATGAATATGTTAAAAATTGTGATAGATGATATGCTAATAGCAACGAGGGATTTGTCAATTCTCTTGAAAAGACTAAAAAGTACAAAAAACTACTTACTCAAGAAGAACAAAGTTCTTTTGATATTGGATTCTTAGCTCGTAATTTAAATGATACAAGATATGCTACAGTTGTGTTTAGAGATGCTTTACAAGAATATTCTAAAAATATTTCAAATGGTAATAAATCTATGTTTCCTGTAATTTCTATAAATGGAGGTGTTACTTCATTTATAAGAAAAAACATGCTTAGTGAAAAATTACGAAAGAAAGATCGTGATGATTATTCTCACCACGCTATTGACGCAAGTATTATTGCAATGTTTGCTAATGAGACTAAAACTTTATATCATCAATTGCAAAACATGAGCAATTATAAAATTTATAAATCAGCTTCAACAGGTACATGACGCAAGGAAGATATAAAAACTGGAGAAATAACAGAAATTGATAGCAATACATGAAAACAATTAAAAATACAAAATGAAATCAGCCAAATAGCACGTGAAATGGAAAAAAACCTTGATAACATTGACTTTAGAGTTCAATTTTCACGTAAAAAAGAAATTAAGTCTAATATGCAATTATTTAATAGCACAGTATATTCTATGATTAAAGATGAAGATGAATTTAGACAAATTAATAAAAAGAGCTTATTTAGTAAAAAGTCAGATATTGATAAGTTATTTAACTCTGAAAAGGAAAATATTTTATTAGCACAAGCTAATCCATATTTATTTGATTTAATCAAATCAGTTTATTTAGAATATGAATCAGAATATAAAAATACTGATCAAGGTGTGTTTAATAAGTACATGGGTGATTTATGCAAAAACTATCCTGATAAATTTTCACCAGAGTTTATATCTAAAATGGTTAATTCAAAAACAGTTGTATTTTATGATTCTACAAATGAAAATACATTTAGAATTAAACATTTAAGAGTCAAAGGAGACAAATTAAAAGATACATCTGGATTAATAATTGTTAAGAAGGACAGTAAGACAGATTTACCAAAAGCGTATCAAACTTCTATTAACTCTGTAGGTTTAATGATTATGAAGAAAAAGGATAATGTTGTTGGAAAAATGCCTGAATATGTAAGGATTCCAATAAACACATTAAATACTCATTTTAACACTAATGAATTAGATATATTAAAGCACGACTTTTCAAAAGATAAAAGATTTATTAAATATTTAAAAGAAAAACAAATTGATCAAAATTATGTTGTTTGAAGAATTTTAGTTCGGGGAACTACACTTATAGAAAAGGAAAGAAGAGAGCTATTTTATATTTCGTCATTCCAAAATATTAAAGATTGAAATGAATTAAAATACGTAAGAAAATCTAATGAAAAATTAATCAAGAATAATAAAGTAGAAGAAAAAAGAATACCAAAAACAATCAATAAACTTTTGGGTGATTACATTATATTAGATGGAAAACATGGCTCTCCTGATGAACCGGATATTTTGGGATTAAATAAAATTTTAATTGACAAATATTTTAAATAATATATAATATATATGACAATATAAATATTATTGCTTATACAGATATTGTCAATACCCTAAAATAAGACGTCATATTTTATATGACTGTCGTAACTGCCAGAGTTTACTCTGGTTTTTTCTTTTTATGTCAAAAAAAGTTATTGAAATAGCTCAAACTGAATATCTTTCTTTATTCTTAGATACATTGATTATTAATAAAGATGGAACGCGTATTACGATTCCTTTACGTACAATAGATACTATATTAATTACTAATCCATTTTGTTCGATTACTGTCCCACTGCTTAATAAAATTGTTGATAATAATATAAATTTAATTATTTGCAATAATAAATATCAGCCCACAATACAAATAAATCCTATTAATTCATACTATTCTAATAAGAATTATTTAGCGCAAATAAGATGAGATCAAACTTTTAAAAATAAAATGTGAAAACATATTATTAGACTTAAAATCATTAATTATGCTAAGCTGATTTATTATCTAAATATTGCTTCTGAAGAAGATATTAATAAATTAGTTGAATATTATTCTAATGTCAAAGAAGGGGATGAAAATAATTGTGAAGGGCATGCTGCTAAGCTTAGTTTTAAATTATTATATGGCAGTACATTTAGTCGCTCAGATGATAACAATATAATAAATAAGTTTTTAAACTTTGGCTATATTGTTCTTATGAGCTATGTTTCAAGAAGTTTGATTAAAAATGGTCTTGATAATAGATTAGGAATTTTTCATAAAAGTTTTAATAATTATTTTGCGTTAGCATGTGATGCAATGGAAATTTTTAGACCAATAATCGATTATTTTACATATTCTTTTTTAATCAAAGATAAAAACGACTCTTTTGCAGAATATAAAAAGGCACTATTTAGTGCATTTGAAAATTTAACATTTAAAAATCACAAAAGTTGAAATGATTTAATTGATCAATTTATTAAGTCTATTATTTCAGGTGATGTGATTGAAGAGGAATATATTATTGATTGAGACTAAAAGTAGATATATGAGAATATTAATTTTTTATGATATTTATCAAACTGATGAAAACGATAAAGCTGCACAAAAATTTAGAGATAGATTAATTGGACTTGGATATTTTATGTTGCAGTATTCTATATATTGCAAATGTATCGGATCGCATACTGTGTACAAATATGAATTAGAAAAAATTAAAAAAATTTTACCAATCAAAGCAAATGTTAGAGTTATTATGTTAACAGAAAATCAATACCAAAATATGGAGATTTTAACAGGTGAAAAAAATCTTAATGAAATTTATAATGATAGAGAGGACTATATAGAACTATAATGAAAATTAAAACATACAAAAATGAAATTAAAAATTTTAACGGACTACTATTTTTAGATGTAGCAAATACTACGAATTTTTTAAAAGAAATGTTTATTTACGAAAAACAAAAAGAAGATGCATCGATTGAAATTAATAATAAAAACATTTGATTATCTGATTGTGTCATAATATCTCCCTTAACTAAGTATTCAGATCTATTTGCGTTCAATAGTAAAAATATTATTACTAAATTGCTTTCAACAATAAATATTGACTATACCAAAGTATTAAATACTGATTATATTTTTGAAAACATATTAAAGGTTATTAATCAAAACTTTAATAATGATATTGTTTCTTTGGATAGTTCATCTATTAAAGTTATAAAATCTTTAATTAATATATCAGATGATTACGTTAGTGAAGATGATATATTAAATTACTTGAACTTGTTAGAATACGAAAACGAACCTAAAACAATAATACTTAAAGATTTTGATAGACTGAAAATTTCTGAACTTTCAAGTCATATCGCGGTTAATAATATAATTGTTTTGAAAAATAATATTATTTACGAACTAAAAAATAATTTTGAATTATTTGAGGCATATGCTTTAGTTGACGAACAAAATAACAGAATAATAAAGATAGAAAGCATAGATGGATTTGAATATTTTTTAGAAGAATTGTTTCAAAAGGAAATTAGTAATAATATGATAGCCAATATGTCTAATAAAGAAATAGATAAAATAAAGTTCAGCTTAAAAAATAATATTTTTTAACAAAATGAGGTTTTAGGGTAGTACAATATTTGTATAAGCAATAACAAACAGTGGGTGGAAGCGCCTAACTTAAATGTTTTAGGGTAGTACAATATTTGTATAAGCAATAACGAAAGTTAGCAGAAAAAGCTAAAGCTTTACGTTTTAGGGTAGTACAATATTTGTATAAGCAATAACACCAGCAGTTCCTGCAAGAGCTTCTATAACGTTTTAGGGTAGTACAATATTTGTATAAGCAATAACTTTATGCAGTTAATAAGAGTGCTTATGTATGTTTTAGGGTAGTACAATATTTGTATAAGCAATAACAAGATTTCTGCATTAAATTCATATTCTGCAGTTTTAGGGTAGTACAATATTTGTATAAGCAATAACAATCCTAAAGCTAATCCGTCATATAACACAGTTTTAGGGTAGTACAATATTTGTATAAGCAATAACATAATTATGTTCATTATGTAAAAACAACAAGTTTTAGGGTAGTACAATATTTGTATAAGCAATAACTTGAAACCTTAACAGAAGCCGGAATTTTAAGTTTTAGGGTAGTACAATATTTGTATAAGCAATAACGTATTAGATTTAAACACTATTAAATAACTTGTTTTAGGGTAGTACAATATTTGTATAAGCAATAACTTCAACTTTACGACCAATACAAGACTTTTTGTTTTAGGGTAGTACAATATTTGTATAAGCAATAACTAAAATCATTGAAAAACTAAAGCAACAAAAGTTTTAGGGTAGTACAATATTTGTATAAGCAATAACAATCACGACGTATAGCATTAAAATTTTTGTGTTTTAGGGTAGTACAATATTTGTATAAGCAATAACATAGTGTTCAATATCAATGAGAGGGTGGTGGTTTTAGGGTAGTACAATATTTGTATAAGCAATAACACCAAAAAATATTAGTCTTAAACAAATTCAGTTTTAGGGTAGTACAATATTTGTATAAGCAATAACATTTTTAAAGTCTTTTAAAATTTCTGTATTGTTTTAGGGTAGTACAATATTTGTATAAGCAATAACTTAACAAGTTGCTAATAATATAATTCCACTGTTTTAGGGTAGTACAATATTTGTATAAGCAATAACACAATAAAGAACTTTTAGAAGATATCCAAGGTTTTAGGGTAGTACAATATTTGTATAAGCAATAACTAACAACATTACAACAACTAACTTCAAAAAGTTTTAGGGTAGTACAATATTTGTATAAGCAATAACTACAAGCTTTTGGTTATGAAGAGTACTATTGTTTTAGGGTAGTACAATATTTGTATAAGCAATAACAAGCATTTCTTGGAACTATTACAAACTTAAGTTTTAGGGTAGTACAATATTTGTATAAGCAATAACCAAACAAACATATACAAAAACTTTTATTGGGTTTTAGGGTAGTACAATATTTGTATAAGCAATAACCTCTGTTTCCTACTAGGCCTGCGTCTGCTAGTTTTAGGGTAGTACAATATTTGTATAAGCAATAACAATATGACGGCTACACTACTGATTGGAAAGAGTTTTAGGGTAGTACAATATTTGTATAAGCAATAACATAGATATAAAAATATGCGTATTACTTACAGTTTTAGGGTAGTACAATATTTGTATAAGCAATAACATTGACGTATTCCTAAAATTGAGGATACCTGTTTTAGGGTAGTACAATATTTGTATAAGCAATAACAAATGTTAGGTTATACTCTTCTAGGTGCTTGTTTTAGGGTAGTACAATATTTGTATAAGCAATAACAAAACACCTTCAGCACCAGAACCATTTTCTGTTTTAGGGTAGTACAATATTTGTATAAGCAATAACTGTTACATTGCAAAACTCAAATTTCTATTTGTTTTAGGGTAGTACAATATTTGTATAAGCAATAACCTATATAAAAATATAATATTAGTGCTTATTGTTTTAGGGTAGTACAATATTTGTATAAGCAATAACTTTGGAAATGGGTCAAATTACGCCGATTTAGTTTTAGGGTAGTACAATATTTGTATAAGCAATAACGTATAATTAAGCCAAAATACGAAATCGAAGGTTTTAGGGTAGTACAATATTTGTATAAGCAATAACAGGATTATATAGGAAAGTGAGCAGGTGCAAGTTTTAGGGTAGTACAATATTTGTATAAGCAATAACCAGCAAATTCAGCACGAACACCTTTGTCTGGTTTTAGGGTAGTACAATATTTGTATAAGCAATAACACAACATTTATCACACGATCTATCACTTCACGTTTTAGGGTAGTACAATATTTGTATAAGCAATAACATAATACAATTTCAAACAATGAACAAGCAGGTTTTAGGGTAGTACAATATTTGTATAAGCAATAACTCAAAATAGCAAGAGGGCTAATTTTGAACAGTTTTAGGGTAGTACAATATTTGTATAAGCAATAACGATCGTCTAAATCAAATTAGCTTAAATGAAGTTTTAGGGTAGTACAATATTTGTATAAGCAATAACAATCATTGAAAAACTAAAGCAACAACAAAAGTTTTAGGGTAGTACAATATTTGTATAAGCAATAACAGGAGTATAAAATGACAAAAATAACTACAAGTTTTAGGGTAGTACAATATTTGTATAAGCAATAACAATTAGCAAAAATTGCTCAATCTAAAACAGGTTTTAGGGTAGTACAATATTTGTATAAGCAATAACTTTGAAGTACATTTAAAAATAAAAAAACAAGTTTTAGGGTAGTACAATATTTGTATAAGCAATAACAAAATTCTGTTATTCTAAAAAGCTTGTCTGGTTTTAGGGTAGTACAATATTTGTATAAGCAATAACAAAGCTATCGAATAGTGAACTCGCAAGTTAGTTTTAGGGTAGTACAATATTTGTATAAGCAATAACACGAACAATTTTACGTTAGAGCCTTGAATTGTTTTAGGGTAGTACAATATTTGTATAAGCAATAACAATTAGCAAAAATTGCTCAATCTAAAACAGGTTTTAGGGTAGTACAATATTTGTATAAGCAATAACTGTTACATTGCAAAACTCAAATTTCTATTTGTTTTAGGGTAGTACAATATTTGTATAAGCAATAACTATTATATTCACCATTAAAAATATATTTATGTTTTAGGGTAGTACAATATTTGTATAAGCAATAACATATATGCGAAAATTTAACAGATAGTAATAGTTTTAGGGTAGTACAATATTTGTATAAGCAATAACTACCAAGCCCTGAAAAAATGGTTCATTTTGGTTTTAGGGTAGTACAATATTTGTATAAGCAATAACCAAATGAACTTGGGTGAGAAATTCAAGAAAGTTTTAGGGTAGTACAATATTTGTATAAGCAATAACAATGTGTTGTTCCATTGGTGACACACATGTGTTTGTAGTAGTAAAATATTTAGGAAATTATTTTAATTAATAATCTTTAGTACACAGCCAACATATGACTGTTTTTTATTAACTGATAAGAATAAAAGTAATATAATACAGCTATGAATTTAACAAAAATTTTTGATATGCAAAAAGAACTTGACAAGCAAATTGCTAAAAAGAGTCAAGATGCAAACCCTGATTTAAATGTTGAAGATATCAAAGTTCAAAAAACACTAGCTTTAATTATTGAGGCAGCAGAATATATTAATGAAGTTCAAAGCTTTAAATATTGAAAAATTCACAAGGATATTAAAAAATCTGCAGTAACTGAAGAATTTGCAGACTTAATTCACTTTTTGGTTAATTTCTCATATAAATTTGAAATTGATCCTGAAATTGAACCTTTAATTTTAAGTGATGATATCAATTTGCAATTTCAACAACTATTTATTGCAATAGCCAACATTATGAAAGATATTAATAAAGATAATATATTAAAAGCGTTCCAAGTAGCTCTAGGAAGCTTTGTAATGTTGGGTTATAATTATGATGATTTATTTGCTGCTTATGAAGCTAAAAATCGTAAAAATTATGAAAGAATTGCAAATAATTACTAAAAGCAAATAAAAAAGCTATATAATTATATAGCTTATTGCCTTAGTGGTGGAATGGTAGACGCTGCGGACTCAAAATCCGCTGGAGCAATCCGTGCAGGTTCAAGTCCTGTCTAAGGCACCATATGACTCCTTAGGAGTCTTTTTTATAATCCTAATCTGGAATCATTTCTAGTGTCTTGGGCAGAAATGTAAAAAATATATAATAAAAGTGTGTAGTAATTGCACACTAAAAATATATTAAGACCAGAAGAGGAAAATGATGAAAAAGAATTTATTAATTACTCTAAGCACTATTACTTTACCTGTGCTGTGCACAATTGCTACTAATTGTAATCATAATAGTGTAAATAATGATAGAAATAATAAGAATGAAAGTCGAAGTCTGAAAATTGGTAAAGCAAACATTCCGAGTCAACTATCTGCATATATAAAACGTGACAATGTGGGTGCCAAAATAACTGATAAAGATTATTATAAGCTTATGTTAAAGGCTTATACAAATATATGCTTTTTAAAAAATACAAATGTTGATCAAAGTTCAGAACAAGCAATTAGATCAATTGATAGCGAAATATTGAATGAAAAAGATAAACAAGAATTGATCAATGCTGTTGAAAATTTAGACAGTCTTTCTGAAATAGTTGACAATGATTTTGCGCCTTTTAAAATGAAGAAGATATCTAGTTACCATGGGTTTGAAGCCACAATTGCTAAGAAAAAAATCACTAAGGCAGAACATTTATTCTTGTTAATGTGTAATAGACTTAATGATATTATAAATAATGAAAGTCATACATCACTTACATTAAAAAGAAACTCAGATATGTCTGCAGTTCCTTATAAGATATGGGATTTAGTACAAATGATATTGTGAGCTACATCAAATGGTGACTGCCTATTGGTAAATGCTAAAAAGGATTTTGATGTTTTTGTACCAACAATAAAATTAAACCAATTTTGGGATAAGCAATATATAGAACCAAGTTGTGGTTACGTATATAACATTAATTTTGAAAAAGTTAATGATAATCCATACGCAAAAATGAGTGTTCAGATTGCGAAACAAATCATAGATTGAATCTTAAAAGATAAAATATTTATGAATTCTTCAGCGTTGCCGAATGATTATGATGTAATATTTGATTCTAATGAAAATGCAATTAAATATATTAATTTCAAAAAAGAAGTACAATCAAAATTAAATGATAAGCAAGAAATATTTGATATTATCTTTTATTACTAAGATATTGACTTAGAAATACTCCATATCAATAATAAATGGAGTATTTTTGAATTAAAAATAATTATCACAAAAGCTAACATTTAGTAAAATTGAATAAATGAAAAATAAAGGAGAATTATGAGAACAGTTAAATTCGCGAATAAGGATTATAACCTTGCTGGTACAGCACCAATTGTTGGTAATGAAGTAGTACTTCAAGGCGCTAAAGAAGGTAAATTTGACCAAAGTATGCCAAAACGTGAACATAAATATTTAGTATTAGGAACATTCCCATCAGCTGATACTATGGTGTGTGATATGCAAATTTTAAAAATGGCTGAATTATCACGTAAATATAAAGATGTTGACTTTGTGACATTTTCAATGGATTTACCTACTGCCTTAAGTAACTATGCAGAAGACCATGAAACTGGAAGAGTTCAATTATACTCAGACTACTTAGCACATGACGTTGCACGTGGACTTGGTGTGCTAATTGAACAATTACAATTATGTGCTCGTTCTTTATTCATATTGGATGAACAAAATAAAATTAAATATATGCAAATTAACGAAAACACAAATGAACAAGTTGATTTTAAATCAATGGAAGCAAAATTAAATGAATTATTAAAGGAGAATTAAAATGGATAAAAAATATGAAAAATTAGCTAGTCGTTTAGCTAAATACATGTCAATTGAAGCAATTTCTCGTTTTGAAGAACCAGTTGCTAATGAATTAAGAGCAAACATCAAAAACAAATATGAAATTACCAGAGATGCTTTTGGATCAATTATTTTCCATAAACCTTCAAAAGTTGCTAATGCTCCTAAAGTAATGTTAGCAGCTCATATGGATGAAGTTGGATACATGGTAAAATCAATTGCGGATAATGGAAATATCTTAGTAACTACAATTGGTGGAGTATGACCAAGTGTAGTTATTGGAACTAAAGCTACTGTAGTTTCTAATGCTACTGGAAAAAGATTTGAAGGTGTTTTTGGACACACTTCAATTCACATTATGGATAGAGACAAAATTACTGTCGCAATCAAGGAAGCTGATTTATTTGTTGATTTAGGATACGCTAATAAACAAGAAGTGCTAGAAGCTGGTATTGAAATTGGAGATAAAATTTTCTTATCTGGTGAAACAATTCACTTTGCAAATAATATTATCGGTGGTAAAGCTATGGACAATAGAGCTGGGGTTACAGCTTTAGAATTTATTGCCAATAACCTAGCTGACTTAGATTTAGCTTGTGATTTATACCTAGTTGGAACAGTGCAAGAAGAAGTTGGAACTAGAGGTGCTAAAACTTCAGTTTCAATTATTAACCCTGATGTAGCTTTTGCTGTTGATACAGGTGCTTCACATGATACAACTGGATGTAAACCTGGTACACCAGTTCTTGGTAAAGGTGTTTCTTTATTAGTTAAAGATGGTGGTACATTACCTGATCCAAAATTACTTGCAGTTTTAATGGATATTTCAAAGAGAAAAGATATTCCTGCTTATAAATATGTAGCTGAAGGTGGTGGAACTGATGCTGCTGAATTGCAATACGGTGAAGGTGGTGTTTCTGTAATGACTATTTCAATTCCACAAAGATACTTACACTCACCAATTGGTTCATGTTCTCTTGTTGATATTCAAGCTACAATCGATTTAATGACAGAATTCATTAAAGAATTTACACCTGAAGTATATGCTGACAAAATCGCATATAAATAACTAAAATAACTACTAGCGCACTAGTAGTTATTTTTCTATAAAAATTTTAAGTCAAATGTGTCATTATCTTGCATTTGCATTAATTTGTTATAAGTTTCTTGATCTAACTTAAGATAAATGTTAAAAATACTTAATTCAACATTGTGTGGATAGTTATAAGAAAGAGCAATTTTTTTATTTGGATATAAAACTGTATCTCACCCAGCGGGCACCACGTAATTTTCATCCTTATAAGCTAGTGAAACTTGTAACTTGTTATTTTGGAATGCTGCAGAAGCAACTAAACTTTCAGGTTGGGATAAAATCACATTTCCTTTTTTATTGAACACAGAGTTTTGTAATATAGAGATCAGAGAAATACCAAGTGATTTTAGTTGATTTTGATTAACTTGTAAGCGCATTAAATAATTTGCGTTAGTTAATTGTTTTTCTTGGGATAGCTTTGTTCCGAAGTTAGGACTGGCTAGTTCTTGAACGAAATTAAATTTACCTTCTTTTTTAGCAACTAGTGCTAAGTCGAATTTAACATTATTATGCAAGTTGCTTTTCAAATGAAGCTTTTTATCATAAAGCAAATCATCAATTATATAATTAGAAATAATATGATAATTTTCTTTTCTTAATTTGTTTAATTCATTGACATAATTAATATTTCCAAGTTGGCTAGCTGCAGTTATAAAAGCATGAGGATCAATAAATAAATAATCAGTTATTAAGTTGTTTCCTTCTTGGCTAATTAGCATTTTCATTTGATTATTCATTGAACTAATGGATGAAGTAAAAACATTATTTTTGTTCAAATCAAGAGATTGGAGATAAATTGCTCCGAATTCATTTTTGTAAATCTCAATAATTTTGTTTAAATTACTAAAAGCAGCTTTTATTCCTGTTTTATAAGAATTGCTAATTTCAATATTGCTATTTTTTATTTGGCATAAACTTTTAATTTGGTTCAAATTGTCTTCTATTTTTTGACTAAAATTAGTTATTTTATCTTGTTCTATTAGCTTTTTAGTTTTTAAACTTGAAAGATTACTCAAAATATGATTGTAAATTGAATTGAGATAATAGATTTGGGATATAGCTTGCACATTGGCAAATTCATCTTCTAAATTGTATGTAAAATTTTGATCAATATTAAAATATTGATTTAATGTGAGTAGCATTTCATTACATTCACTCACCATTTCATTAACAAAATTCTCCATAGCTTTAGCAAGTGAAAAACTTGTTATATTTTTTTGTTGGAATATAACTTTAAATTCCTTATATTTAGTATTAAAGATATTATCACCTTGAACTTGATTTTGTGCAAAAGGTAAAAAATATTTATTAAAGCTACTTGGTTTTTGCAATCTATAAGATTCAATTTGTTCTCTAAGTGCTAAATTAATTTTGCTTTGTGCTAGGATATAGTCAACAATTTGTTTTTGCATTTTAGTATAGTTATTAACAAATACTTGAGCCTCAGTAGCAAAAGTCTTAGCATATAAATTGTTTTGGGTTGGATTATTACTTTGACAGCTACTAGAAACTGCTATTAATGAAATACTTGGCAAAGCAAGTAATTTTATTAGAGATGTGTATTTCATAACACTCCTTAATTATTACTTTGTAATCTAAATAGTATGCTCAATAATTCAGTATCAGTCAATTTGTCGATTTGTTGTTGAATTTGATTAATTGGTTCCTTAACTGTATTTAAAATAGAAGTCACTTTATTTTTTATTACATCAATATCACTATATTGACTAATTTCAAGCCCATGTTCTTGTGCTTTTTGGATTCATTCTTGAATTGTCACTTTTGCATCAGTGATTTGGAAATTCAATGCCTCTATATTTTTATTGTAATTGTTTTTGGCAGTATCTAGAGCCAAGTTTAATTGTTGAATCGCTTGTTTTGCATTATTTTTAGCATCATCAGTTGAATCTTTTCCATCTACAATAGCTTGTTGTTTAGCTTTTTCATCATTAATTCCCTTAACTTGTTCTTCATATTCTTTAGTTAGGCTATCTTTCTGGTCATTAAGCTCTTTAACAGCATTTTGAATAGTGCTTTCGCTTTGATCTTTATTTGGCGCAGCAGCTAAATAATCTAATATATTGCTTAATGCTTGCATTCACTTATCAACTGTAATGTAGTTTTTTCCATCTTTATTAGTAAGAATTTGAGCCAATTTATCTTTGTAGTATTGATCTGAAGTCATATTACTATTAATTTGATATTTAGGAATTAAGAAATTCTTTACTCATGGAAGATATTTATCTTCAAGTAGTATTTTTTTGTTTTCTAATTCTTGTTTATTTTTGATTAGTCCTGTTAATTGTTCTTTTGACTTATTATTAAAGAATTTATTATATAAATCATCGCTAATACCAATA
The DNA here is from genome assembly GCF_048284415.1 of Mycoplasma paraquilae. Lineage (NCBI taxonomy): Bacteria > Bacillati > Mycoplasmatota > Mollicutes > Mycoplasmatales > Mycoplasmataceae > Mycoplasma > Mycoplasma paraquilae. Next base: position 119,277 of record NZ_JBLVZU010000002.1, on the reverse strand, counting down.
TATGTCTCAACATTTATTGGCGTATCTTTGTTTACTAAGACAAAATTGTAGTTTTCAAAAATAAATTGATCTCATTGATTAATAATAGATCTATTTCCTTCTAGCCCTGCGTATAAGGAGTCAAAGACAAGGAGGTTTTGCCCAATTACATAATTTTTAGTTGTATTAAGTCCTCTAATACCAAATGGTAAATAACCATTTGTGGCATCATAAAATGCTTTGATTTCAGGATTGTCTTTTGAAGGTGAAACAACTAAACCTAATTGTGCTGCAACATTGCTTGGCATGTTTAATTTAATTACATAGTTAACATTACTTTCATCAAATTTTTGAGCTAATCCTGTATTAATATTAGGCTGTGAATTAAATTTCTTAGTTGCTACATCGCGACTATAAAGAGTAGCAGAAAGACTATCGGTCTCTTGTTTTTGTGCGTTAGAAAGATAGGCTAGTTTGACTTTAACATCTATGCCATTGATAAAATTGTCAATTTCATAACTTGGATTCAAAGTTTTACCATATTCGCTGTATTTTTTTTCCAAATTCTTAATGGCATCACTTATTTTCTTATCATTAGCTATTGCATCTTGTTTTAGGATTGCGCTTGCTGTATTAAGTTCATTAACATCTTGATTTGATGTATTAAACTTAAAGTAAACAGGATTGTTATTAAATTCTTTGTTTAACAATTCTGCAGGCTGTCTGTTTTGTAAAACTTTATCCATGAATTGAGTGTAAAAAGGTTTAGATACATTATTTTGAAAATCATTATGAATTTCAGTAATGATATTACTTAGTTCTCACTTATCATTTATGATGTTTTCCACTTTATATCCATTAACGTAATTTAATCATTTTTCAATTCATGCATTGCTATTTTTAATTACTTCACTTAGCTGCTCATTTGGTTGTTGAAGTGTTTTGCTTAAATTAAATAACATGTCATACATTCCATAGTTCTTGATTTCTAATTGAAGCAATGCGGTTGGCACTAATGAAAATTGAAACATTTTTTTAGCTATATCTAAGCCATTAACAAATTTGTTTTGATATTCTTTTACTTTTTCAGAGTTAACTTTCTCAGCTTGTCCTAGTATTGCACCATAAGTTTGAATAAAGTTATTATACATATCACCAATTGACTGATGGCTTTGTAATACATTTCTGTAAAAATCAATTGGGTTCCCCATATTAACATTTGTCACTTTTGCAAGAATTTCATCAAATGTTTGTTCCATCTTAGCAGAAAATTTGTTTACATTTTCAATATCATTGTAATAATTATAGAAAAGATTATCAAGCTTACCATTAGGGGTTGAAAGTGATAATTCTCCATAAAATTTATTTGCTATTGGTGCTAAAAATTGATCATTCTTAGTATCAACAATTACTTGTGTAAAGTATTTATTAGCTTGGTTTACATACAGCTGACAGATATCTCTGTAAGCTTTTATACTTTCAATAATTTTATTTTGATTTTGGTCTGTTTCATTTTTGTGATTGCAACTGCTTGAGACCATTGGTAAAACAATGCTTGCTAAAGCAGAACTGGTTAATAATAAATTTCTATATATTTTTTTCATAATTTTAATTATACTCTCTAAATTTAAAAGGCTATATAAGTTAGAAAAAATCTATTTTGAAAAGGCTAAATTTGCTACAGTATCTGAGTCAATTGTCCCTATTTTATAGGTGCATTAGTAAAATATTTTGTGTTAGAATTAACATACTAAATGTTTTGAAAATATATTAAACAAAAGTCATATTGAATAGTTAAGGCTGAAAAATATTTTTTTACCACTTATACAAAAGCTCAAAAGACTGTTAACTAACAATAATTTTTTCGGTATTTGTGGTATTATTTAAATACTATTTAAATATTTTGGGAGGAATGATGACTTCTTTAGTAGTTGTATTACTGATAATAGGTTTTTTAATTATCATAGTTTCGTTCTTAATGTCACCTGATTCTAACGGTTTTTCAGGAGCTTTAGTTGGTTCTGGTGATTTGGACTTATTTAAACATTCAAAAGAGAGGGGAGTAAAAAAGATTTTAAAATATTCAATGATTACACTAGGGACATTAATCATAGTGGGATCACTGGTAATTAGAATCTTAATGTAGTATGAAAAAAAATCTTATTTATGACTATATAAAAAATGGAAAACCAAAAGCTTTTTTGGAAATTGCAAAACATTTTAAAATCTTGCCAAGAGATAATAAATCGCTTACAAGAGTGCTTTCAGAACTTCAAGGTGAGTATTTAGTTTTTAAAAATAATCGCGATGAATATTATGCACCAGTGCTTGAGGAAACGATTGAAGGTAATTTAAATGTTTCTCAAAAAGGAAATTTCGGTTTTGTTGACTATGATATTGATGAAGAAAACAACACCAAGAAAAGTGTTTATGTTAAATCATTTAACTTTAATGGCGCAATTAATGGAGACACTGTAAAAGTTAATGTTTATAAATCAGAACTTCCTGGTGGAGATGATTTAACTCATGGAGTAGTAACTGCAATAGTGCAAAGAAACAACCAAGATGTTGTTGGTTTTATTAAAGAAAAAAATGACACCAAATATTTTGTACCAGTAGACAATAGACTTAAGACGAGTAAGTGAAAATTGATTTCTTCAACTGTTCCAACTAAGTTAAATGATTTAGTAACTTGCAACATTTTAGCTTATGAAGGAAACTGCATCGATATTCAAGTTGCTCGTGTGATTACAAATGAAGCCGATCCTATGGTTTTTGTTAAATCATATTTAGAACAAATTAAAGCACCATTATCATTCCCAGAAAATATGGCGCAGGAAGTTAGTCAAATACCAAGCACAATTGTGGCTGAAGATTGAAGTAACCGTAAAGACTTTCGTGATGAAATGATAGTCACTATCGATGGAGATGACACTAAGGACTTTGATGACGCTATCACTGTTAAAAAGCTTGCTAATGGAAACTATTTTTTAGGAGTTTATATCGCTGACGTTTCTTACTATGTTAGAGAAGAAACAGCTATCAATGAAGAAGCCTTAAAACGTGGAACAAGTATTTACCTCGTTGATCGTGTTATTCCTATGCTCCCAGTTGAATTATCTAATGGAATCTGTTCTCTTAATCCAAACGAAGATCGTTTTGTTTTGGCTTGTGAAATGGAAATTGACCCACAAGGTAATAATGTTAATGTTGAGATCTCACAAGGAATAATTGAAAGTAAGTTTAGATTAACCTATAAAAATGTTGATAAGTTTTATAAAACAGGTTTATTAAATGAAAATGATGATCCTAAACAAGTTAAATGTTTAAAGGATATGCTACTTACAGCTAAAGAATTAAGTTTAATCTTACATAAATACAAAATTAATGAAGGTTATGTAGATTTCGAAATTCAAGAACCAAAAATTAAACTTGATGAAGAAGGAAGAGTTAAAAGCATTGAAATCAATCCTCGTGGATTTAGTGAAGTATTGATTGAAGACTTCATGGTTAGAGCTAATGAAACTGTGGCTAAATATTTATTTGACGCTAAATTACCTGTACTTTACCGTGTGCATGAAACACCTGATGAAGATAAATTAACTTTATTAAAGAACTCACTAGCTGCTATTAGTGTTTCTGCAACTGAATTAAAAGCCAATACTATAACACCTAAAATATTTGCTGACTTTGTTACAAAAGTAAAAAATGAACGTGATGATGACTTTGTTAAATTAATGTTTTTACGTTCAATGCAAAAAGCTATTTATTCAGATAATAATATTGGGCACTTTGGGCTTGCGTCAAAATTCTATTGTCACTTTACTAGCCCAATTCGTAGATATCCTGACTTAGTAATTCACCGTACTATTAGAAACTTTTTAATTAATAAAGAGTATGACAAGTTAGATGAATACAGAGAAATGCTACCTATTTTTGGAGATTTAAATACCAAGAGTGAACAAAAGGCTGTGCAAATTGAACGGAATGTTAATGATTTAAAATTTGCTGAATTCTTAAAGAACCAAATTGGAAAAACCTTTAAGGTTCAAATTTTAAGTATTTTAAATTTTGGATTCTTTGTTGAATTCGAATTTAAAGCCAGTGGTTTAGTGCATAAAAGTACCTTAATTGATGGCGAATACGAAGCTAATGATGTACTTACAAAATTGGTTTCAGCTAACCGTAAGTTTACTTTAGGTGATTATGTCGATGTAGTTGTTGTTGGAGTAGACTTAGTTGAGGGTAAGGTGGATTGTGTCTTAGCTGATTTATATCAAGACTATATGAATAAAAAACAAAAAGAAGAAGCTGAAAGAAACAATGCAAAGTTTAAGAAACAAAGAAAATAAGTTGGTAAAAAACTCTTTAGGTTTTGATTCAAATTTATATGTTTACCAGGATAAAACAATGTTCAACTATTCAGTTGATACTATTTTGCTTGGTAACTTTATTTATTTAACTCAAAAAACTACTAAAGCACTTGAAATCGGAACTAATAATGGTGCGCTATCAATTTTTGTAGCTTCACGTTCATCTAAACTTAAAATTGATGCGGTTGAAATTCAAGCAAAAGCTGCACAATTAGCTGAACAAAATGTTGAAATGAATCAAATGCAAGATCAAATCAATGTGATTTGTGCTGACTTTAATGATTTTTGAAAGCAACATACTAAAGAAGCACGAGCTAAATATCAAACAATTTTTTGCAACCCACCCTTTTATCCATATGATAAAAGTAAAATAAAAAAAGATATTAGCCAAGAAAAACTAATTGCAACACATGAAATCTACTTAAATTTAGAGCAATTAATCATGGGCTGCAGCAAAATAATTGAACAAAAAGGTTTTTTAACTATTGTACTGCCTGTCGAAAGATTAGTTGATACTTTTGAATATTTACGCAAATATAAATTTGAACCAAAAAGAATTCAATTTATTTTGCCAAGAATTGATGATAAACCCAAATTTGCTTTAATCGAAGCACGCTATCAAGCTGGCTGAGGAGTACATTTTCTTCCTAACCTTTACCTACATGATAGTGCTGATAAAAATAATCATGCCTATTTGCCTGAAATTAAAGCTTTATATAAGCCTAAAAAAGTCTAAGGAGCAAAAATGAAAAAGAATTTTTATATTACAACACCAATATATTATGCTAGTGGTAACTTACACATTGGGCACCTATATACCACTACTTTAGCTTGGGTAATCGCAAACTATAAAAAACTTGATGGTTACAATGTTAAAATGCTAACTGGTAGTGATGAGCATGGTTTAAAAATCCAACAAAAAGCTGCAGAACAAGGTATAGCACCACAAGATTTTGTTAATAATTTAGTTGCAAAATACCAACAAATGTGACGTGATTTTGACATTGAATATGATATCTTTTCTCGTACAAGTGCTCCAACCCACTGTGACAGTGTTAAAAATATCTTTTCATATTTCTTAGATAAAGGTTACATTTATCGTGGTAAATATGAAGGGCTTTATTCAGTTAGTGATGAAGAATTTTTAACCGAAACTCAAGCTATATATAAATATGGCGCATATTATCACCCTCAAAGTGGTCACCAATTAATTAATGTCTCTGAAGATTCTTACTTCTTTAAAATGAATCAGTTTGCTCCATGATTAATTCAATACATTGATTCACACCCAGATTTTTTAGGACCAAATAAAATCATTAACGAAATGAAAAATAATTTTTTACTCAAGGGACTTGAAGATTTATCGGTAACAAGAACCAATATAGAATGAGGAATTAAAATTAATGAAGATCCAACACACACATTATATGTATGATTGGATGCTTTATGTAACTACATTACTGCACTAGGCTTTGATGTTACAAAAGAAAAGCAATCTATAGAATTTGAACAATATTGAAATGATGCTCAAGTTGTACATTTGATTGGTAAAGAAATTTCTCGTTTCCATATGATTTATTGACCAATTTTCTTACAAGCTTTAAATTTAAAACAGCCAAGTAAAATCCAAGCTCATGGTTGACTTGTTACTCCAACTGGTAAAATGTCTAAATCCAAAAATAATGTTGTAGACCCATATGAATTACTTGCAAAATACCATCCAGAAATGATCAAATATTATTTTGCCTCACAAATTATTCTTGGAGAAGATGGAGTTTGAGAAGAAAATCGTTTCATCGATGTAGTTAACGCTGATTTAATCAATAACTACGGAAACTTAGTGGCTCGTAGTGTAAAAATGAAAGCTAATAGCTTCCAAAATCCTTTACACTATCAAACTTCTGACTTTGCTGTAGATTTAGCTATTGAAGAAAAAATTACTAGTTCAATTGCAACATATAAAGCACACTTTGATGCACTAGAAGTTGATAAAGCTTTAAAGGTAGCAATTGACCTTTCAAGTGAATTAAATAAATATATTGATGAAACAAAACCTTGAACCTTAAAAGAAGACTTACCACGTTTAGAACAAATCCTTGTTAGATTGTTTAATGGTATTTATGCTGCCTCATTATATTTAGCTCCAGTATTACCAAGAAAAACTCAAGAAGTTGCTCAAATCTTAGGATTGAATAATTTTTCATTCGATTTAGTAACAAACTGGTCTAAATTTGATAACATTAATCAAGGGAAAGAATTTATTCTTTTTTCAAGAATTAAGAAATAGTATTTATTTAAGCAATACCAGATACTATGTTTAGGAGTATTTAATATGATTTTTGCAAAAGCTACAAGATATATAATTAATCCAGAAAAAATGAAAGGATTCATTGATTATTTATATATCTTAACTAAAAAAACAAGAATGAAAGAAGAAAATCTTTCTTTTGAATATGGATTAGAAGCTGAAGATAAAGTTCTTGTTATCGAACGTTGAAGCTCAAAACAGTCTTTTGAAGCTTTTAATCAACTTGAAGAATTTAAAAAAGAATTTGGAACTATTAGAAAAATGTCTAAAACAGTCCAAAATGTCTATGAAATAGAGCTCGCCAAATAATAAAAAGCGAGCTTTTTTATATAATCTGCAAATGTGGAACAAAATGTGGAAATAAATTTTTTGCATAATATAAAAAAATAAATGCTCTATAATTAATTATAGAAATTGTAATTTGAGCAGGACACAAATTAAAGACTTTTTAATTGCTCAGACATTTCTTGAAAAATACAAAACACAAGCAAGAACAAATATTTTATATTTGTTTATTTAAGGAGTTTTAATTTATGAATTTTAAATTTAAAAATATATTATTAGGAGCTGCAGGGCTTGTTGGTGTAACAACAGTTGCTCTTTCAGCTGGATGTCATGACAAAAACGATAAGGTTAAACCTGTTGATGGTGATGACAAAGATACAAGAGCTCCATGAGAAATTAACCCTGAATTAGGTAAAATTACTTTATTAGGTCAAACTTCTACAATGGCTGAACGTGTTGCTAACTCAGTTGGAAATAAATCTAACTCAAGTGAAGATGCAGCAAAAGCACAATATGCACAAGAAGTTAAAACAAAAATTATTATTGGGCACACATTCGCTCAAGGTTCAGTACAATCAGTTGGTATTGACCAAATCATTGCTGTATATAATGGCTTAGTGCAAAAGAATAAAGCAGCATTTGAAGAATACAAGAAAACACACGCTGATGACCAAGATGGAATTAACTTTGTTTCACCTGTTGGGCTTTCATTAGCTGCAAAAGAAGTTGATACTAAACCACTAGGATCAGGATACTCAGCTGGTGCTAACGCTGTTTCACAAGCTGTACAAAATGGAAACCCTAACTTTGCTGACATTGTCTTAAACTATGCTCCAGTTGCTTCATCACTTGGATCAAAAGACATGTTATTAAGTTTCAATGACAATGATCCTGAAATTAACTTAGACTTAACAAACTTCTCAAATAACTTTACTGCAATTAACGCTGAAACTCAAAATATTGATAAACCTTCATCATGAGTTTTACCTGCATTAAAGAGTACAAACGTTTTATCATTAAACGCACCAGTTATGAACTATATTTTAGGAACAATCCTAGAAAATGGTGGTTCAATTAAACAAGGTGATGAAAAAATGACAGCTTTATATAATGATATTAAGACAAAAGGTGCAGCAGATGCCTCAGTTGTCAAAACAACTTGAGGAAATCCTGTATCTAACATTAAAGAATTATGTAAAGACTATGTGGTTTCATATTCAATTTTTGAAAACTACAAAGAATTATTACAATTCGCTAAATTTGCTCAAGGGTTATTTGTAAAATCAGTAAATAACCAAAAACCAGCAAATGCTTCAGTTCACATTTTTGGGGTTGACTCGGCAACATCATTATATGAACAAGCTTTATTCTCAATTCTAGATGGTGATACATCTAAGATGATTCAATCAGTTAACCACAATAACGATGGTGTTCAAATTTCATACACAACACTTCAAAAAGATGGTTCAGCCGCAAACCAAGGCTCAAAACAAATTTATGAAGCAGTTAAAGCATCAGTTGAAGCAGGTGGAACAAAATTATTCCCAGGTGGGCAATTCTCATCTAGAGATCAACAAAAACACAAATTTGCTTTCTCAATTGGTTCTACAGCTGGATATTCACACAACTTCGTTAAAGGTGAATTAACAACTTATGCTCTAACATTAAATGGACAAGAAGTTTCATCACTAAACTTCAATGATAAAAATGGTAAATTTACAGATGTTAGAGAAAACTATGGTACAGGATACCAATTAGTTACATTACCAGAAAAAGCTGGATTACAAAGTGTGCAAGCTGATACACCAGCAGCTAGTGTTACTCCATTATATCTATTAGGAAGCAAGATGAATGGAATCTATGCATATAATGCCTTAACAGCTACTGCATTAGAAAATACACTTCCTGGTAAATATTCACAAATGTTTGCTACACAAGAAGATCAAACATTATTTGAAAGTGTTGTTAAAGATGCAAAAACAAACTCAAGAAGAGCCTTCTCACAAATTGGATTCTTAGTATTACCATATGATTCAACTAAAGCAGATGAAAAAGCATTCTTAGAATTAGCTAAACAAAAGAAACTATATGCTGGAATGTTAAAGAATGACTCAAAAGATAAAGTTACATTCCAAATTATCTTAGCATTCAAAAATGGTGTTACAGATACATATGCAATTTCTGAATCAGCTAATGCAACATTAAAAGAATTAGGATACTCAATTGAACACAAATCACAAGCAAACTTCTTAGGAGAAGATGAATTAATTTCATTACCAACTCCCACAAAATGAGAATCAACAAACACAAAGAATGTTGTATTTGGTCAAGGTCCTTCTATCATGGGTCTAGTTTCTAACCCAACAGATGAATTAGCAACAAAACAATTCATGAAATGATTAATTACATCTACTTCAAAATATGTATTTGACCCAGATGATACACAACAAACTCAATACACACCAAGAGATTACATCCAAAAACAAATGAGTTACATCTTACCATATGCAGGATTTGAAAATGTTTCTCTAGAAGATGCTACAGCAAACTTCATTGGAACAAATGCATATCTAAAAGTTGCTTTTGAACAATTTAAGAAAGTTGCTACAGACCCTACATATGTAATTTTCGAAGAACCTGGTTCATTAAGAGCAGATTCATATAGAAAACAATTAGATGCAGCATGAGATGGATTACAAACTTCAGTAACAACAGGACAAGCTGTTCAAGACTTTACTAAGTTCGTAACAGAAGCTTCAAAATCATAATTAATTTAAAAAAACTATCTATATCTGTCAAAATATAATTTATCGAGAGATAAATTATATTTTCTTGTATGGAGACATTAGGAGAAATATGAAAAAAATAAAGAGCATTTTAATGCTTACACTTGGATGTGGAATGACAGCACTTCCAATTGTTGCTTCATCTTGCAGCTTAACAGATGAACAAAGAGCAGATAATATTATTAAGAAAGAACAATCATTACAAGGAATTAAAACAATAAATGGTCTTGATAAGACTATTGAAATAGAATTTAATTCTTCAACTCCTTTTAAAGTTGAAAATGGTCAAATCTTATCGGTTAAGAAATTAAATACAAATGGTAACGTTGCTCTTGCAAAATCAATTAGCAAATTAACTAAAATGATATCAAGCAAGATTACAGAGTTGGTTCAATTAACCTATACACCTGCTGAAACAACGTATTTATTACCAAATAGCAGTACATTTTCAAATTTACCAAAATATTTTAAAGTAGAAATTAAACAGCCTAAAGGTGAAACTATTAAATTACTTTATGTTTTATCACAATTCAGCCAAGAATTTGCTGATTGAAAAACAGGTGAAAAATTAGGGGTGAATGAATCACCAAATGAAGAAGTTCACTCTAAAGCATTAAAACTTAAACAAATGACAGCTATAAATAATTTTAAATACAGCGCTTTAAGTATGGGTGATTGCAAAAATGTAAAAGATTTACTTGTTACTTTATCTAAAGATACAGTTATGAAAATAAATCCAACATTTAGCGATTATTCAACAGCTCCAGATCCAAAAATATTTAAAAAAGTAAATATTGACTGAAGCAAAGTCGACACTAGAAATTACTTTGATGGAAGAATCACAACAGTTTCTGATGGAGATACCTATGCTGTAGAACTTTATGAAGATAAAGATACATTTGAAGGTAAATTCAAAAAAGGATTAAACCCAATTAAAGATAAACATGATCCAAAAAGAGATCCAAAAATTGAACCTAATATTCGTTTATCTGGAATTGATACACCTGAAAAAGCTGTTTCACAAAAATTATCATCACCATTTGAATATGCATTTGCTTTAATGCCTACTCACTTTGCTGAAAAATTATGATCAGAAGATATGAACTATAGAGACCATGTTCGTGTTGCATTCCTAGGTCATGATGCATATGGAAGAACAACAGCTGATGTATTCTTTGGAGAAGACTATCAATATTCATATAACGTTGAAATTGTAAGAGCTGGATTAACACTTCCAATGCCTAGCTCAAATGTTCAAGCTGATGGTTCAAACATTCACAGTGTTAAAGGTTCATACGAAGATCGTATTTATGAACAACTTGCAGGAGCTATGTTTGATGCTATTGAAGCAAAAAGAGGATTCTTCCACTATTTTGCTACCCCAAGTCAAGTCTCAACATTCATTTATTTAGCAAAAAATAACTCTACATATGCAACATTTGAAAACATTTATAAAAAGTGACTTGCAAAGAATGAAAATAAATAACTTTTATTAGTCATTTTTAACCTTAAAAAAATAATTAATGTAAAATTATTAAGTATTTATTTTTCAATCATAAATATGTAAAACAAAAAGAAAGGAAATTAATGAAACTAATTAATAAATTAATTTCATATGTAAAGGAATTATCAACAAAAGTTAGTGAAGATGATTTAAATAGAATCAAAAACTATACAAATCAACTAGCTAACATTGATTCTGAATCATTCCCTGCTATTGAATTAAAAAATCTTAACATAGATTTTGGTGAAACATTAGCTGTTGATAATGTAAGTTTTAAAATACCAGAGGGTAAATTAGTAACCTTATTAGGTCCATCTGGATCAGGTAAAACTACAACATTAAATGCTATTGCAGGTCTATTAACAGTAACATCAGGAAAAATCTTATTCAAAGGGAAAGATGTTACTGACTTTACACCTCAAAAAAGAAAAATTGGGTTTGTTTTCCAAAACTATGCCTTATACCCACACATGAGTGTTTATGCAAATATTGCATTCCCACTTAAAAATGACCCTGAATGACAAAAGAAATTCTATTTAAATAGAGAAAAAGCAAGAAACGAAATTCAAATCGTATATCTTAAGAAACTTGGGGCTACAGAACAAGAAATTGCAGAATTAAGAAATGCTTTTGACGTTATTATGCTTATTTCAGAAAAATCATCACACAAAGTTGCAGAACTATATGCAAAAATGGTAAATGATTATGAACAAGCACACACTGAATACAAAATTACTTTAGTTCACGAAGATTCTGAGATTTCACTATTAACAAAGAATGTAATCAAAACTAACGAAAAAATTAGACAAGATTCAAAACAAAAAATTAATGAAATCAAGGAAAAATTTGCTTCAGATAAAGCAAATAACTTACTTCCAGAACTACAAAAAGCTGAAATCTTACAAGACTTAGATAAAGCAAACTACAAATTCCAAAAATTAGCTACAGCTGAAGAAATGGAACAAAGAATTATTGAAATCCAAGAATTCGTAAGCAAGCTTTTATTAGTAGACTTCTCAAACTTAATTTTAAAAGACAGAATTAGAATTGTTAAGTTAGAAGAACAGGCTTTAAAAACACTTACAAGATACAAATATTTAATTAAACAAGAAGAAATTGTAAACAGATATGAAGTTCTTAAAGCTCAAACAAAGAAAAACTATTTAGAACAAAAAGCTAAGTTCAATGAACTTTTAAAAACAAATGAAGAATATAAACAATTATTATCTGACTCAAAAAGATTACCTACTGTTGCTAAAATTCTTTACCAACAAAAAGCTAAAGAACTTGTTGAAAAATACGATCTTAAAAATGTTTTAAAACAAGAAAAAGACAATAATGATTTCTTAAACGAAGAAGAAAAAGCACACATTAAAGAATTAGCAAAAGCTGATATTACTTTAAAACAAGCAATCCACAATGAAGTTATGGAAGTTGCTGCTCGTGTTGAAATTGTTCACATTCTTCAAAAGAAACCAACAAGACTTTCAGGGGGACAACAACAACGTGTTTCAATCGCTCGTGCTATTGTTAAAAAACCTGAAATCTTATTAATGGACGAACCTCTTTCAAACCTTGATGCCAAATTACGTATTTCAACACGTCAATGAATTAGAGAAATCCAACAATCATTAGGAATTACAACAGTGTTTGTTACTCACGACCAAGAAGAAGCTATGTCTATTTCTGACATTGTTATCTGTATGTCAATGGCTAAAGTTCAACAAATGGGTACACCACTTGAACTATACAACAAACCTAAAAACCAATTCGTTGCTAGATTCCTTGGTATGCCAGAAATGGGATTATTCGCTTCTGAAGTTGTTAATGGAAAATTAACAATGGCAGGTGTTGAATTACCACAAATCAAATTAGTTGGAAAAGACAATATCACATTAAACATTGGTGTTCGTTCAGAAGACTTTATTATTAAAGAAAAAGGTCAAGATTATTCATTCAAAGGTAAAGTAGTTGTACAAGAAAACTTCGGAAAAGAAAGTAAATTAGTTGTTGATGTTGAAGGAGCTGGAAGAATCAACTTCTTACTTGACAATAACTATGAATTCCGTATTGGTGATGACATCTTCTTCGATGTACCGCTAGCAAAACTTCACATTTTTGATGCCGCTAGTGAAGAAAGACTACAATATGAAATTGTTAAATAATAAAACACATTTATTTTTACAAAAGAAATTACCTTTTCTTTTTAACTGATCAGTTAAAAAGCAAGCATCTAAGAAATCTACTTTATCACACTCTATACTTGATGAGAGAACTCCTGCTTGAAAACCATTGTTATTATTATTACCTGGTATAGTATTGCTTTTACTATTTACTATTACCCCTATGATAATTAACATTGTTGAATCATTAAGAACCGATTCAGGTAATGTTACTTTAGAACACTACCAAAAAGTTTTCACAGACGCTCGTTTTGCTGTTGGGGTTAGAAACTCATTCATATATGGTATGTTTGTCTTACCATTTGTTATGATTATTTCATTAGTTATTTCTTCTGTTATAGCTAAGTTATATAGAAAATATGCAAAAAGTTTTTGACAAACTGTGTTCTTTATGCCTTATGTAACTAATGGTGTTGCTGTGTCTTTAGCATTTATCCAATTATTTAGTACATATGGATTATTAAACAAAATTTTAGGAACAAATGTTCCATGACTTGAAACTAATGATCAATATACATTCAACGCTTTAGTTGCCATGATTATTAATGGTATTTGAAATGGACTTGCATTCAATATCTTAATCTTCACAACAGCTATGCTTGGTGTTGATAAAAACTTATATCGTTCAGCTTCAATCGACGGAACAAATGGATTTAAACAATTTTTCGCAATTACACTTCCATCAATCAAAAGTACAATTAACTTCTTAGTTACACTAGGAATTATTGGCGGATTAAAAGTTTTCCCACTTGCATTATTTGAAAACAAACCAGAAAATGCCTTTAATGCTGGTGGTGGTTCATTAATGCTTTATGTATACTTACAAACTCAATCAGGTAATATACATTTAGCTGGTGCAGCATCAATTTCATTATTTATCATCGGAGTAACCTTCTCATCAATGGTTAGAGGTGGATTCTTCATGATACAAACAACATTAAATAATCTAGGAGAAAGAAATGTTTGAGTTAAAGTTAAAGCTACGCAAGCACTTTATGCAAAAAAGACTTCGTAAGAACCAAGAAAGAGTTTCTTCACAAGTTACAGAGCACAGTTTAACAAAAGTTATTCTTATTAGCGTACTTAAACTATTGCTCTTAGTATTCTTTGGGGTATTAATTTTATTCCCATTCTTCTACATGATCTCTATCTCAATGATGGATGATTCACAAGCTGCTGCGCTTAAAACCGAATTTAGATTTTTCCCTTCATTTGGTGAAGGTCTAACTTACATTAACTCCGATGGGCAACATGGTCTTAACTTTGTTCCTTGAACTCAAGTTGTATCAAATACATACAGTAGAGCTATGTCTTCAGGATATTGAAGTGCCATGTTATTAACATTCTTAAACGTAATAGTATCTGTTACTTTAAAAGTTTTCATTACATTCTTAATGGGATATGCATTCTCTTTACGTAATTGAAGAGGAAAAGGACTTATTTGATTCTTTGCATTAGCCCTATTAGTTTTACCAGAAGTTGCGTTGCTATCAGGACAATACTTCGTTGTTCTTAAAACAAAAATAGCTAGAGACTATGTTGGTTTCTTATTTGCTATCGCACTTCCTTTCACTGCAAGTATTTTTAACACATTGATGTATAAAAATGCTTTCGAAGCTATTCCTGGAAGAATTAAGGAAGTATCACTTGTTGATGGTGCTTCAGGACTTAAATACTTATTTAAAGTTGCCTTTCCAATGGTTGTGCCAACAACATTAACAATCATTATTCTTACAGCTCTTGCTTCATGAAACTCATACTTATGACCATCTATTATTTCTACAATTGCTTCAACTAGATTAGATGTTGTTTCAGTTTGACTATTCAAAGCTGGTATTGACCCAACCGACCCTGACTCAGGAGCAAACGTAATGCAAAACGTTAAACTTGCAGCCAGCTTAATGGTTATCTTACCTATGTTTATTGTTTACTTAATCTTCAGAAAGAGAATCATGGCTGCTATTAGTAGACAAGGTTCAACAATTAAGGGATAATTATGAAAAATTACAAAAGAAAAGTTATTACTTGAGCAATTATTTCAGTGCTAGCACTTATTGCTATTATTGTTCTTTCTATTCTAATTTCACAAGTACAACCATTAATTGATTTAAATGAAAAAGTTACACTTGATATTAAAATCGTTGATTTAGCACAATATGTTAAATCATATTCTATAGGAGGGATAGCATTCGCATGTTTATTATTTGTTATGGGTACAGTAATTACTTACTCAGGATTCAAATCACTTAAATATGTTGAAATGTTTAATTAATATGAATAAAAAAATTAATTTTAAGAAAGCAAAATTATTTTTAGGATCATTTGCAGCTATGGCTATCTTGCCAGTAACTGCAGTATCTTGTTTCTATAGAGATGACTCAACAGTACTTTATGCTGAAAAATTTATTTCAAAAGATGGTAATGGATTTAGCGCTAAAGAACATTTAACAAGCCAAGAACAATACAATAAACCAAATTTAGTAAAATTTGAAAATGATTTAATTACTAAAAGTAAATTACTAAAATATAATTTCTCAAACTTTATTTACAGCCCTCAAAACAGTGTTTCAGTAGACAATAACAACTATTTAAAGGATTTTAAAAATCTTTTTACACCAAACTATAAAACAGAACAATTAGATATTAATCAAGCTAATATCGATAAAATTGACAATGAAGCAATTCGTGCAGATGCACTTAAAAACATTAAAGAATTAAATGCTACATTAGCTGAATATTTAAAAGGTATAAAAGCTAATAAAAAAGAATATAAAGCAATTCCTGCAATCTTTAGATCATTTTCAGGTCTATTAGAAGCTACACAATTAACAACAGATGCTTTTAACTCATTCAAATTTCCAACTGTTAAACCTAACGGTTCAATCGATAAAGAAATTGAAGACACTGAATTAAAAGGATATGTTAAAGGAATAGTTGAAGAACTAAAAAGCTATTCTAGTGTTAAAACATTCAGCTTCCCTAAACCAGAAGATGAAATTACAGAAGCTGATGTTAAAGCAGTTATTAAACATTTCTTACAAGATACACCTTTTTATGCAGAATACTTAATGAATGAAGCTAAATATCCTATAACAACTAAGGATAATGCATCATCAAAAATGTTTGTATGAAACAATGCAACTAAATCAGGTGTATTCAATTACCAAGTTCTTACAAAACTTTACAACACAATTCCATCAGCTGTAGTTCAAAAAACACAAAGAGAATTATTTAATTCAGTTTCAAAATTCGACTTTGTTTCTGTTGCAAATGATGAAGTTGCAGCAACTAAGAAAATCTACAAAATGATGTTTGACAACTACAAGAACTATAATGTTTCATTAGCAGCAGATGATAAACGTGGTATGGCGTTAGGATTTGCACCTGAATACTTAATTACAGGTGTTAACCCAGATGCTTTAGATGACAAAGGACGTCCAGTTCAAAACGACAAATACCAAGTTTTCAATACATCTAAGGGTGCAAATGGAACTATTGTTTCTGTGCTATCAGAAGAAGAACAAAGAGAATTCCTTGCTCAACCATATAATTTCTTCTGATCACACCTATGATTAGTTAACATTAGTGAACTATACAAAATTCAAGGTTCATTAAGAAATAGTGAACAAAACCTTGCTAACTTTAAGAAACAATTAGATGAAGCGAAAACTTCAGCTGAAGTTAAAAAAGCAAATAGCTTAATCAAAGTTACAAAAAGCATTATAGAAAGTGCTCAAGCTAAAATTCATGAAATCGAACTCCAAATAGATGCAATTAAAACATATTCATCTAGAGAAATTCTTCCTGCATATGAAAATATTACAAAATTACAAGCTAAAAAAGATGCTGGCGAAACATTAACTTTAACTGATTTAAGCTCACTATTTGATAGCCAAATCAACTTTATAAAAGCCTTAATTACATTAAAAGGTGGAACTGAATTATCAGCTGACTTAGTTGATAAAGCTACAATCAATGGCACAGAAGAAGAACAAACTAAAATCTATAACGAAAGAATTGCTAAATTAAGTGACATTATTAAAGTTATGGTTAATAATGCTACAATAGCTAAAAATTCAATGATTAGTAAGAATGCTATCGTTTCTGCTGGTATTGCACAAAGTTTTGCTAACTTATACAAACACATCACAGAAACAGTTACAAATGTTTATTCACTTGTAGATCTATATGCTCAATTACTATTTGCTAATGGTGGATACCAAGTACAAATTGTTCAAGGTACAAATGCAGCTTTAATTGCTGATTTAGAAACCCAATTAGCTAACACAAAAGTTCAATTTGAAAAAGATAATTTAAATGAACAAATTAAACATGCTAAAGAAGGAATTTACTGATTAGAAGTTTTTGATAAGGCTTCAAATAAATGAGTTGCTTTTGATGTATTTAGAGCTTACTTATCATATAAGAACCCTAATGTATTCCCAACATACGTGGGTGAAAACTATTCAGTAAATAACGCTTTTGCTTCATCACTTTCAAATCAATATTCAATCAATAAAACATTTGAACAAGTAGCTCATGTATCAGCTTCTTTAGAAGTGCAAAATGATTAAGATTTTAATAAGTTAAATATAGTATGCCTAAATAATCAGGGCATGCTTTTTTATACAAAAAAATCACACCTAGGTGTGACTATCCGGCATATGGAGCAAACAGAATTAATGAAATAATAATATTTACTACAATAATAATAAATAAAGAGAATTTCTTTTTAGCCATAATATAAGAACCTATAATTCCCAATGGCACATACACTTTTAACAAGATATTTTTATATCCAACAAAATAATTTTGTTCACTAATTCCTAAATATCCTTTAGTAGATGAGTTAAAGTAATATTCGGGAACTAAAATAGAAACTAGAAGAGAAATAGCAAGTGAAATCATAATTCCAGCCACTATAGGCTTCATTACAATTAACATATTTGCAACAAAATCATTTGTCTTAAATTTTTTAACATACTTCATTGTAATAGCCATAACTATAATTGCTGGCAAACAAAAGACTAAATAGGTTGCAAACATAGCTAAATAACCTCATCATGATCCATTAGCTACTACATAACCTGTAAAGAACGCGAATTTAGTTGAGACAACACCAGGTGTAGTATTTGCTACTGTAAAGATATTGTTGATTGCAGTTTCATCTAACTGTTCTACTCCAAAAGTGGAATGCATTAAGTTTCATAATCATTGGAAAATAGGCATAAAAACTTGTCCACCACCAAAAACAGATAATGAGATAAAAATGATTAAGGGAATACAAACTAAAAAACCAATTATAGGCATTATTTATCCTCCTTATTCTTCGGATCTTCACATTGAATATTATTTTCTATGTCAGCTTCTTCTAATTCTTCTTTTGAAATCTCACAAATTTTCTTTTGTTCAATTTGTTGTACTTTTGGTGAGTTAAGTTGTCTCTTCTTACGTGTAATCAAGTATCAAATGCTATAAATAGCAATAACAACTACAATAGCTACAACAGGTAAATTGTATGGAGCGGGTATAAATAATGAATATCCTGCTGAAAAAAGAAAAATAAGTATTCATAAAGGAGTAGACATTGTTTTGTGCGCTTGTTTTGCATATCTTACTCCAAAATTAATTAAGAAGGCAATAATTGCTACTAAGACACCTACTGAAACTATTTTTAAGTATTCTGCAGGTAAGTACTTAGTTAATACAACTAAGAAAGCAAAAGCTAAAAGGACGTGCGGTAAAATAGCAACTAATGTAAGTATAGTTCCTTTAACTTTGCCAAGTAATGTAATTGCAATATATGATAATGTTTGTATTACAGAAGCTCCTGGTAGCATATTTGTAACAATAACAATATCATCGAATTCATCTTCGGTAAGTCATTTTTTCTTTCCAACAGCTTCACGTTGAATTACTGGCATTAGTGCATTACCGCCACCAAATCCAATTATAGTTACTTTTAAAATGAAAAGAAATACTTCCCAAAAGCTGGCTTTGCTTGCAACTGTGTGCTTATTTTTTTTCATATTATCCTTTCTATTGTATTCTATCATTTGCAAAATAAAGCGCATTTTATTTTTAGCATTATTGCATAGCCTTAAAGGTAAAAATCCAATATTTTTTCTAAATAAAATTAAATTTTAAACAGATTTCTTAGATATTTTACATGGTAATATAAAAATGTAATGTTTTTTAGTACTATATTATGCAGTTAAAAGCAAAAATGTGGAAAAAATGTGGAATAACCATTTTTTTCATTACTTCAGCTAGATGTGTGTTATAATAAACCCATGAAAAAAGAAAGAAACATGATTACAACTAATATTATTATCACCTTCATCCGTCGTCACTGACATATTATGATGAATGCATTTTAGTTGTATCTGTTTTTTGGCTCATATAAATAACAGATTCAACCTAGAAATCTGTTATTGCTAAAGATAAACTATAGAGGAGCTTTTAGTAAAAGTAAATATTTTAGCAGGCATGCGATGATAAATATTGAAAGGATATAAAAGCCGAAGCATTGATGGTGGCAACCTAAATGCTGGTAGAAAAGCATAAAAGATTTCTACTCTTTGTTTAATACATTGGTGCTATAGATTTACAAATTCCAAAGATAAAAATTTTTTTTGCTATGGGTTTTGTAGGTTTGTAGCCTACAAAACTTTCTTTTTCCATATTTATTAAGGAGAATACATGGCAGCTAAACAATATAAAAAATATTCAGATGTACCACCCCAATATCGCTGGGATTTGGAAGCTATACTTGAAGGTAAAAGCTTAGAATCATGGATTGCACAGTATAAAGAAATATTTAAAACAAGAATACAAAATAAAGATACAAAATACAATAACATAGATGCATACTTACAAGATTTAATTGAATCAGAAAAGCAAACTATAATAAGTTTTAAGATTGATAATTATTTATCAAACAATCATAACATTAATATAGTTGATCCTAAATTTAAGCAGTTAATACAGGAATGAGAATTCTTAAATCAACAATTAGAAGAGGAATATGGTTCAGAAACTAATCGTTTCTTTGCTCATATAGAACAAATGAAACAATGAAAAAATGATCCTAGATTGGCTTTATATAAACGTGAAATTGAAGACTCAATTGAACAATATTCTCATAAACTTAGCGACGAAGTAGAAGAATATATTATTAAGTCAGCTTTAGGTGAACCAGACCCTCATAACATTTTTTCAATCATAACAGACAGTGAACTTGATTATGGATATATTCAACTTTCCGAACATAAAAATGTTAAATTAAATCCAACTAATCGTGTTACATTTGCTAAATCAAATAATAAAGAAGTTAGAAAACAAGCTTATCAAAATTATTGAAATGCTTATTATCAACATCGTCAATCATTAGCAGAAACCCTTTATCAACAATTTAAAAGCATAGTTGTTGAAGCTAAAATCAGAAATTATCCATCTGCTGTTGCAATGTTGACAAATGCTGATAAAGTAAGTGATGAAATTTTACAAAAATTATTTGATCAAGTAGCAACCAGAAGTGCAATCTTTAAAAAATATACCCAAGCTTATAAAAAGTTTTATTTAGCTAAATTTAAAGAACCAATGAAAAAATGAGATGGTTCTAGAGAATTAGTTAATGTGAAATCTGAATATACTGTTGAAGAAGCAAAAGACATAGTAGCTAATACAACTAAACCTTTTGGCTCAGAATATCAAGAACAAGTTGCTAAAGCATTTAGCCAAAATTGAATAGACTTTATGCCGGTAGATAATAAACGCTCAGGAGCATATAGTATCGGTGGAACATACGATATTGATAAAAAATATATTTTAATGAACTTTGATGGTAGATTAGACAGTGTAGAAACACTAGCTCATGAATTGGGTCATTCAATGCATTCATATTTTTCATCTAAATATCAACCATTAGTTAAGTCACAATATCCAATCTTTTTAGCTGAAATTGCTTCAATCTTTAATGAATTAATGCTATTTGATTATCTACTTAAAACATCAAATGACGATAAATTAAAATTTAAAATACTAGGAAACATGATTTCTGGATTCATTGGTACTGTATTGCGCCAAGTTGAATGAGCAAATTATGAATATGATTTATATAATGCAATAGCTGCTGGAAATGCATCTGGTAGTTATGAAACATTATCTGACATTTACTTCAAAAATTCTTTAAAATATAAGAGTGATAAGAAAAAAACATATAAATATGACGCACGAGAAAATTTAAAATCTATTTATGTACCTCATTTTTATTATGGCTTTTACGTTTACAAGTACGCCATAGGTCAATTAGTAGCAAATTTCTTTTTTGCAAAGTACAAAAAAGAAGGTACGGTAGCTTTAGAAAATTATATAAATAATTTTTTAAAAGCAGGATGTTCAAACTACCCAATAGAAATTTTAAAAAATGTTGGTGTAGATTTAGAAAGCAATGAGTTTTATGAATTAGGTTTTAATTATGTAGAAGAATTAATTCAAGAATGAATTGAATTAGGAACAAAAATTTTTAAAATCAAAAAATAAGGAGGAGTACATGAAGAAAAAATTTTTATTATTGTCAACAGTAGCTACAGTTGGAATCTCTCTTCCATTTATAGCTGCTAGTTGTGACAATACTAGACAATCAAAGCCAATAATCACTAATGAAAATCAACTCCAAAAAGCACAAAAGGAAGTGGCTCAATATGATGTTTTAGCCAAAAAAGCTTGAAATGAATATAGTAAATTAAATTCTCAGAAAGACAACTTACTTAATTCTTTAACACCATTTGTAAATGATGTTAAAGATGTTGAAAGTAAAATTCAATTTCAACAAAATGTTGTTTTAACAGCACAAGGAGAGATAGAATATTACAAATTAGCTGCTGGAAAAAATGACTTTGACCAATTAGTGAATGAAATTAAGTTGCTTGAAAACAGTTTACTTAATTTAAAAATTAAAGACTTTTTAGATAAAATACAAAACATGAAATTGCCTTCTGTACTTCCAGAAGACAGTGATGGAAAGCAATACATCTATAATTCTGTTGTTTCACAAATGCAAAAAGCAAGTTCAACAATAGATAATATTTCAGATGAAATTAATAAAAATCAAATTGCTATCGAAAATGTTGGCATTGAAATTCAATCACTAAAGGATAAGTTAGCTACTTTAAAAGATCAAGAACAAGAAAATGCGAAAAAAGAAATACTTTCTAAAATATCAGAATTAGAAACTAAAATGAAAACTTTAAGTACCACAACTGCTTCTGAACTAGTGGATAAGTTAGCAGCAGCAAAGGAAAAAATAGAAGTGTTAAATAAGCTACAAAAAACAGTTGGCCAATTAGCTTTAGCTCAATCATTTGCTAATGATTCTGATGCAAGAAATAAAAGAATTGCATCTTTAAATACAGAAATTACTAAAGCACAAGGCTTAATAGCTGATTTAAAGGCTCAATTAGTTAATAAACAAAAACTTTTTGAATCAAAAAAAGCAACGATTGATTCTGAAATAGCAAAATTTAGTACTCAGTTAAACAATTCATACGAAGAATTTGACAAATATTTTAAGTTAATTAAAAAATTAAATACTGATATTTATGAGTATGATATGAATGCTTTAGACAAGACTGGGGATGATAAATTACAAGGTACTGGCAACTATCTTTCAAAAGCTGAACTTGAAAATATTATAAATCCTGATTTTACCTTTTCTAGTTATCCTGTAGGTGATAAAATTGCAAAAGCTAGAGTTTATCAAGTGTCTTATAATTCATCATTTGGTTTAACAGCATATCCTGCAGATAATTCATCTTCATATGGTACTAGAAGTACACCATCAACAATGGATACAACAACACTAAGTTTTATTTCTATTGAAACTTTGGGGCGTCCAAATATTTTAAATAAACAAAACTATAACATTTCAGAAGCTGGAGTTACACAAAGTAAAGCTCAAAAAATTATTTCTCCTGAAGTGCAAAGATATAAATTAGAACTTGCTGATGCTATTTATGTCTACATTCCAAAACCTGGTTCAGATTTACAAAACCCTGAATATGATGTCAAAATTTTTGATCAAGATGATGCAGGGCTAGTGGAAAAACCAGATAATGCTGATGGATCATATTCTTCTTCTGTTGTAATAAGAACATCATCTAATCCACGTTCAATTAATTCTAAAGAATTTGCATCAGCTCTGGAAAAGGCAGCTAAAATCGCTTTTAGAATTAGACCTGGGCAATTTTGAGTAAATGCTCAAGGGCAAAAGACACAATACCCAATTAACTCTAATGATTTTTATACATCTGTAGTTAGAACTTATATGAATGATGCTAAATATAGAACACAAAATGGTGGAAATAGTTATATTGATGAAGAAGTTAGAAAATTATTAACGATACCAGGTGATTCTTTTTCTCCAAATAGTACTTTCCCAAATGTTTACATTTATAAATTATTTAATGTAAACATTGAGCAAATGCTAAATAAGAGTAAAACAGTAATTCATTCACCTAATCCAAATAATCCTAATGAAACTGACGACTTATTTATGGTTTCAAAATATAATCAAAGTTCACCAGCACAATTTATGAACTTTTTCCAAAATATAGCAACTACTTATGACTTTGTTCCTGCTCCATCAACCTATATTGCTGATATGACACTAAATAATACAGAGGATATTTATTCTCAAGTTCTTGCTACTAAAAATAACAAGCAACTTTATGATACTATAGTTGAAGCAGTTAAATCAGCTTCAGGTCAAGCTAGAGAAGCAGGTATTTACTGATATGGATTTAACCCAGAAACAACACTGTTTGCTGGAAAATACTATGCTAAACCATTTGACTCAGAAACTTTTTCAATATCTCAATATTTAAATCCATACTATTTTGACACAACATATACAGGTTCAAATCAAACAATTACAAAATTTACAACAAATTATTTACAAGCTCCAATTGATCCTGAAACCTATAAAATCAACACATATAACAAATATATAGCAGGTGGATTAGGTGCTTATAATTTCAATGACTTAACTAAAAATAACAAAGAAGCAGTTCAAAAAGATCCTTCGGCATACGGAATGTCATATAAACAAGTTCTTTCTAATACACAATTAGTCAAAGCTTTTATATGAAATTTATTGCCTAAAAAATCAGATAGATCTTATATGAGTGATGCTTTTGCATATGCAATGTATGGGGTATCAAATAAAGAATTAATGAACGGTAATAGCAAAAACATTATGCCATATACAACACTAGGGCTTGGTGGAGAATTTAGAAACATTATTTCTTCTTCAATTGCATGAGCTTCAATTGCTGATCAGCTTTCACAAGCTAACCCAGCATATCCATGAATTACTTCTTTTGCACCAGATGCAAATTTAAATGCTAATGCATCTGATACATCATTGCCAAACAATAGTTTAAGACCAAATCACGATATTATTAACGGAACATTTGTGGTTGATGCACAAACTGGTGAACGTATTGTTTTTGATGCAACTAACAATACATTTTTAAAACCTTCAGATACTCAAAACTTAAATGTTGCAGCTCAAGATATGTCTAAATCAGTTGCTTACGAGCAAATGAAACAAAGAATGAAAAAATTATTAGATAAAGTTTATGCTGATCACCCTGAAATTATTGGGCAAAAAGTTAAATTAGAAATTATGTGATCATTTGGTAATATTACTCAGCCAATGAAACAAGCATATCAAAACTATGCTGATGCTATTAATGGGTTGGATGATAGATTAGAATTTAAAATTAAAGCTTTCAATCCACAAGAAAGAAATGTATTTTTCGATTATTGATTTAATGACACAATTCCATTCATTAGGGTTGGATGATCATATGACTATAATGGAATTGGATCAGCATTTACAGCTTATGCACAATCATTGAATTTAACAGCTTTATTTGCTTCAATATTAACGGATGAACAATATGCTAATAAAGTAAAAAAATCATACCCACAATTTTATAAAGCAGCTCAGTCATTTAAAGAATTTGTTTCCCAACCTGGACAAAAATTATCAGTTTCATTAGAAGACATAGCTAAAAATTTAACTACAGACGAATTGAACAATATGGTAGATTGATTAGGAAATCAAAAATTTGTCAATGGACAACTTGTTAATTTAGATGACACCGATAATGTTACAGATTACATTACTCTAGATGACTTAAATGCTAAATTCTGATTACAATACAACAATTCATTAGATGTAACTAAAAAAGACTTATTAGAATTAGCTGTTGAAATGTCTAATATTTCAGGAGCTGTTCCAGATATGTTTTCTATGACTGCATCAAAATCACCTTTTGCGGCAACCTTAACAAATCCAAATTATATTTTACCAACTACATATAATGGATTTATTGATCAAACAAATTACAGAGTAGTAAAAGAAAAAACTAAATAGAAAGGAAAAACTATGTGAAAATACATACTGAAGCGTATAGGGTTTGCAATAATAACACTAATAGCTATTACAATGGTAGTTTATTTATTAGTTGCACAATTTTCTGATAACCCTTTTGCAGTTAAAGCTCTTGAAGCACAGCAGTCTGCTAGTGGATCAAGCACTTCAACTACTAAAGAATTGCGAACATTATTTGACAAATCTGTTCAATATCACTTGATTCCAAATAATTTAAATTATGAGGAAGTCAAGGGTTCATGAATGAATATTAAATTAAATCCATTTATTCGTTTTGGATATTGAATTAGTAATCTATTTACTAATAGAACAAATCCATTTGGTATTCCTTATGATGAAACAATTTTCCAACAAACTGGAACTGCATCTATTAGTGCATACTTCTTTAAATACCTTAAATATTCAATTATCATTACTTTACCAGCCTTTATAATTGCAGCTATTTTAGGAATTGCACTCGGAATATTTGCTGGTTATAAAAGAGGAACTGTTTTTGACGCTGGAATTAACTTCTTCGCTTTATTCTTTATAGCTTTACCATCATTCGTTATAGCTCCTATTCTGATTTCTATTCTTTTCTCTGTAAACATTCCACCACAATTTATTAACTTTAATAACCAAACAGACGTTGAAGCCTATGGTGTTGGTAAAATGATTGCATCATGAATTCCACCTATTGCTATAATTGTCTTAGGTTCATTATCTGGATATATAACATATACACGTAATCAAGTTATTACTGTATTAACTTCAAACTATATTTTGATTGCAAAATCAAAAGGTTTATCAAACAAAGAAATTTTCTTTAAATACGTTTTAAGAAATATTTCAATCCCATTAGCAGCTATTTTAATTCCATCATATATTGGACTTCTTAGTGGTGGGATTGTTATTGAAACTTATTGAAATGTACCCGGAACATCACAAGTAATTGCGCAAGCTTTCCCTAAAGGTGAAATTAACATTATTATGTTCTCAACGGTGTTCTTTACTACATTAAGTTTATTTACAACAATTATTGTCGATGTATCATTCGCCATTTTAGATCCAAGAATTAAATATACAGCCTCTTCCCCATATAGCTACACTAAATTTATTTTAGCTAGAAGAGAGAGAAATAAACAATTTAAACAAAATGAAATAGTAATGAAAGGAGCAAATAAATAATGAATGCTAAAGAATTTGAAAAAAAATATAATTTATCATTAAATCAATTAAGAACCAGCATTAAACAATTTGCTCCTAGAGAAGAGTCATTATTAAATAATATTGCTGGTAAACCAAAAAAACTAGTTGCTGAAATTTTTAAACGTTTCTTTACTAGTTGAGTTTCAGTATTATCATTAATTGTATTTATTTCGATCTTAATTATTTCAATTGTAGTTACTACAGCTGCAAAATATTCATCAACAGAACCATTGTCACAAACTGTCCCAATTTATTTACCTAATGGTGATATGCTAGAAACATCTTCAGCTGATGTGCAAAATTTACCACCACTTTTTTCACCGTGATATTCAGCAGATAATATTCCGAACTTTGAAAAAATTACTCAAGAATGAGCTAAAAGTGATTATTATGGCGGAGTATTATGAAACAGATTTATGTATTTTGGACCAGATAATCCAAATAATGCAATTAAGATTATTCAATTAAACAATGAAACACAAAATTTATCTGTTAATGCTTATACTTTTTTAAAAACACGTAACATTGCTATTGCATTACAAAACTCTGGTTTAAAAAGCGATGCTTCAATTGACCAAATTAATGCAATGATTGATAAAATTGTTGCAATTAACCCTCAACTAAATCTTTCAACTTATTTAGGAACTAATAAAGATGGTATTGATATATGAACTTTATCATGAGTTGGAACTTGACAAGCAATTAGATTAGCTATTATTGTTGCAACAATTCAAACAATAATCGGGGTAGCAATCGGTGCTTATTTAGGTTTCCATGTTGGTTCTTGAATTGATACTGTTATTATGCGTTTAATCGATATTTTTGTAGCTCCTCCAACACTTATTTGATTATTAATTTTTGCCTCAACATTTGGGACAACTGATTTAACATTAGGAATTGCGCTTGTGTTTATTGGGTGAGTTGGTTCAGTTGGAAGCACTAGAATGTTTATCATTACAGTCAAAGATCAAGAATATATCACAGCATCAAAATCAGTTGGTGCTTCAAAAGCAAGATTAATTTACAAACATGCTTTACCTGCAATTATTGGAAAGATTTCGACTAGTTATGTAGCATCAATTCCTGGAATCATTATGTCTGTATCATCACTTGCTTTCCTTGGGTTCTTCAAATCAGATCAAGCTAACTTAGGTTCAATCCTTTCAAGCGCTGCAGCTCAAGCAGGAAATAATCCATTTATATTAGTATTACCTGCAATGATTTTATTATTAATTTCAATTTCACTTCACTTTGTTGCATTAGGAGTACACGATGCTCTTGATCCAAAGGTTATAAAAACTAGATAGGAGAATTATTATGGAACAAAAAGAAAAACTCTTAACAGTTGAAAACTTAAAGGTTTCTTTTAAACTGAGACGTAATAAATTTATAACTATCGTTCGTGGAGTGAATCTTGAAATAAACAAAGGTGAAATCATTGGCCTTGTTGGAGAATCGGGTTCAGGTAAGTCTGTTACTTCAAAAGCATTATTAAATATTAATGATAATTCTTTTACAACTGCAGATAAAATGGAAATTGATGGCATTGATTTATTAGAACAGAAAAAAGATTCTTTTTGACAAAAAATCAGAGGTCACAAAATTGGATATATACCTCAAGACCCTTTAACATCATTAAACCCAACAAGAAAAATTGGGAAACAATTATTGGATGCTTTAAATAAAAATGATGATTGAAAAGATAAGGATTTAAATGAGAAAAAACTTTATCTAGTTAAATTATTAAAACAATTTGGAATCAGAAATGCTGAACAAGTATTTGAAATGTATCCTCATACACTATCTGGTGGGATGAAACAACGTGTTGTAATCACAATGGTTGTTGCTTTAAAACCAAGCCTAATTATTGCTGATGAGCCAACAACTGCTTTAGACCCTACTGTTCAAGCCTCAGTGCTAGCACTTTTTGAACAAATCAGACAAGAATTTCAAATTACAATTATTTTAATTAGTCACAATATTTCAGTTGTTGCTAAATTCTGTGATTATATTTATGTAATGTATGCTGGTAAAATCGTTGAAAGAGGAAGTAAGAAAGATATTTTTACAAATCCTTGCCACCCTTACACCTGAGCCTTAATTTCAGCAATTCCAGAAAATCGTGAAGATCGTTTATATTCAATTAATGGTACACCACCTGATATGAACAATCTTCCTCTTGGAGATGCATTTGCTCCTAGAAATGAATACGCTTTAGAAATTGACTTTATTAAGGAACCACCATTATTTGAAGTTTCACCAGGACATTATGCTGCTACCTGGCTATTGCACCCAGACGCACCTAAAGTGACATTATCAAAAGAATTACAAAATAGATTAGAAAGTTTTAAGAAGGTATTTAATGAGTAATAAAAAAACAATATTAGAAATTATTAATTTAAAAAAATATTTTGTTAATAAAAATGCAGTTAACAAAGCAGTTGATAATGTTTCATTCGATGTTAAAGAAGGTGAAATTGTTGGACTAATTGGTGAATCAGGTTCAGGAAAAACAACTATTGGTCGCTCTTTATTAAGACTATATGACGACTACAATGGATTTGTACGCCTAGATGGTAAGATTATTTCAGGTAAAAGAATTTCACACAAGCGTAAGAAATTCATGCACAAGAATATTCAAATGATTTTCCAGGACCCAATGGCTTCGTTAAATGGTCAAAATACAATTTACAGCATTTTAAAAGAACCATTAATTGTTAATGGAATTATCAAAAACAAGCGTAAAGATATTCGCAAAGATTGAAATAAAGTTAAATCTAATTTTAGGTTTACATTTATTGAACATGCTTTACAATACCAATTAAAGAGTTTATTAATTTCAAACAAACTTCATGAACCATTCATTGCAAAATGAGAAAATTTAGGAAATCAAATTACTTTTGATGTGCAAAATAATTTAGATGATCAATTTAATTCATATTTTGCTTATCTAGAAGAAAGAACCAAAATTAATTCAATTGTTATTAATAACCTTTACAAAAATACTGAAGAGCTCCTTGCACTTTATGAAGCTAAACAAGCTGACTTTAGAAATAAGAAAATTGACTTTGATGAAGTTGAATTAGAAGAAGCGAGAAATAAATATAAACATGAAAAAGAATTATTCTGATTTACACAAGAATATTACGACTTAAAAGCTTTATATCAAGAGCAAAAACATACTTTTGCTGAAGATAAAAATAACTATAAAGATACAGCTAAAATTTCAAAAACTTCAATTCAAAACTTTTTAGCTGAAGTTAAAAACGAGTACCGTATGCACCGTAATGATGCTTTCTCTACTACGTTTTTAGATTACTACTTCCATGAATACAAATTGTATTTAATTAATCATCGTTTATACCAAGAATTAAAAGCAAATTATTCTAAGTTAAAATTCCTTTCATTTGAAGAATTACTTAAAATGTCAGATGAATTTAGAAAATATTCACAAGAGTTTTATGCAACTAAATTAAATATTAATACAAGTTCTAAAGCTGCAATTAAACAATTAAAAAATATTGTTAAAAATGAATATGATTTCAATTTAGACTCTTATATTAAACAATCATTGCAATTGCAACATGAGTTAAAAACTCAATATAAAAAATCTAAAAAAGCATTAAAGAAAACTCAAGTTAAAATGTTTAAAGAGGCATTTAAATATGCTCCAGACTTTTATCAAGATAGAATGCGTGCTAAAGAAGAATTAGCAAAAGCACAAGCTTTATTTGATGCTGAAGCTAAAAAATACATTATTTCATACCGTGAAAGAATTCAAAAATTACAAGAGCAAATTGCTCAAGCTAGTGAAATTGACAAAGACCTTCGTGCTCGTGATAAAAAAGTTTATGCTCAATTTTTACAAAACAATGATAACTTTATTAAGTTTTATGAAAAAGATATTATTGCTCCATTGGCTAAAGCTAAAAAGAATAGCAAAGAGCATAAAAAATATCTACAACATCAAATTGATTTAAAAGTATATAAAACTAATGTAGAAGATAGATTAAATGGTATAGCATCATTTAAAATTGAACAAAAATACCTTAATAAAAACTTATACAGTGTTTATTTATTAATGGGAATTACACGTAAAGATCAAAAATACAAGAAAATGGGTAAATTTGGCGCCTTCCTTGTTTCTTTAGGGCTACCATTAAGAATGAAACGTATTTCTGATCTATATACACAATCAATTATTTATAAAGCATTAGAAGACGTTGGATTACTTAAACAATTCGCCTATCGTTATCCACATGAATTCTCTGGTGGTCAAAGACAGAGAATCGTTATAGCTCGTGCCCTAATTACAGAACCTAAAATTATTGTAGCTGATGAGCCAATTGCTTCGTTAGATATTTCGATTCAAGCGCAAGTAGTTAATTTGTTAAAAGATTTATGTAAGAAGAAAAATATTGGTATGGTGTTTATTGCCCACGACCTTTCTATGATTGAATATATAGCTGATAGAGTTCAAATCATGCACCTTGGTAAAATTGTTGAATCTGGAAAAACAGAAGCTATTTATGCTAAACCAATCCACCCTTACACAATTAACTTATTTAAAGCTATACCTAAAATTTCAAATGCTAATGAAAAATTCCAAGATGTTAAATTTGAACTTTCTTATTTAGAAGAACAAATGTTCCCTAACATCGCAACTCAATTTGAGGTTGAAGATGGATTGCACTATGTCTATGGTACAAAATCTCAAGTTGAAAAATGATTAGCAAAAAATAATAATGAATAAATTTACCTACAAAATAGGGCTAAAACTTAAAAATGAGTTTACAAGCTTACGTTTTTACATCATTAACTTAGTTTTTTTAGTATTATATTTTGCAATAGTTATTCCTTATTACATTGTCAATAAGGAACATTGGGATTATAACAAAGCTATTGATGCTTTCTCAGTCCCTGCCTTTATAACTTTCTTTATTGCAATTATTGCGTTAGTACTTAAACTAGGCTTTTTAGAACGTACCTTTAAAAAAATGAGATTATCACTTGATAATATTCAAGATTCAAAAGAACAAAGAAATCTCAAAAAGATGCCTAATGAAGAAAAACGCTTATACTTACACAAGAAAAAGCTTGAAGCACAAAAAAAAGAAGATTATGCAGCTAGTCATCCCAAAACCAAATTTCCATTTGTTTTTGCTTCAGTGTTGTATTTAATCCTCTCAATTGCGTTTATTATTGTAATATATGCTTAAAAACAAGTTGGTAACATTGCTTACCAGCTTTTTATTTTGCCTTTTTAAACTAGAAAATTTAGCATATGATAAAATTAATTTATAACAAGTTTTGAGATGGAAGGATATATGCAAAAAGAAAAATTAGTGCCGGAAATAAGGTTTAAGGGGTTTAATGAGAAATGAAATATTAATGCTTTAAATGAATTAATTAACAAATTTGATAATTTACGCATTCCAGTATCTGAAAAGTTGAGAACAAAAGGGGAATTTCCTTACTTTGGAGCTAACGGGATTCAAGATTATGTTTCTGGATATACACATGATGGAGAATTTGTTTTAGTTGCTGAGGACGGAGCTAATGATGTTAATAATTATCCTTCAAAATATGTTAATGGTAAATTTTGAGCAAATAATCATGTGCATGTCATTCAAGGAAAAGAAAATGTTTTAGATAATAAATTTTTAAGTTTTTCTCTAAAGAATTTTGATTTTAAGCCCATATTAACCGGAGGAGAAAGATCAAAATTAAATGCGAGTGCATTAGCAACAATTGAAATTAATAAGCCTTTTATTAATGAACAGCAAAAAATAGGTGCCTTTTTCTCAAATTTAGACTCTTTTATTCAATCTCAAGAACTAAAACTTAAAAAACTTAATGAAGTAAAACAATCATTTCTAAGTAAAATGTTTGTTTCAGGGAATCAAAAATTCCCTGAAATAAGATTTAAAGGATTTGAGGAAAAGTGAAATCAGAAAGTTATTAACCAGACTTTAATTCCTGTAATTTCAACTTTAACAATGTCTAATGTACAAAGAAAAGGAGAGATTCCTCTTTTTGATGCAAATAGTATTGTCGGATATTCATCTTATGCTTTATCTAGTGTTCCTTATTTAACTATAATAAAGGATGGTGCCGGAGTTGGTAGAATTAGAAAATTACCTGCTAATTCTGCATTTTTAGGAACTATGACTGGACTCATTCCCAGAAATGTGGACATTGATTTTGTACATAGTTTAATATCAACACTCAGTTTAGAAAAATCTTTTTCAGGTACAACAATCCCGCATATTTATTTTAGTGATTATGGTAAATTAAAAATTTACATACCAGACTTTTTTGAACAGCAAAAAGTTGGCCAATTCTTCTCAAGTCTAGACTCTCTTATCCATTCTCAAGAGCAAAAACTTGAAAATCTAAACAGCATCAAGCAAGCTTTATTAGAAAAAATGTTTTGCTAGATTTATGTAGTCTGATGACTACATTTTTATATTTTTATGGAAAAATGTGGAAGTTTCTTAAATTTGTTCCATTTAGCATGGATTTGGCCCTTTTTTCACCCTTAAAATTAATGATATGATAAAATTATTTAGTAATTTATTTAAATTTAAATAATAAAAGGAGCACTATATGAATAAACAAGAATTGGCAAACAGAATATGGGCATCAGCTAACAGTATGCGTTCAAAAATCGAGGCTAATGAATACAAAGACTACATCCTAGGGTTTATTTTTTACAAATTCTTATCAGAACAAGAAGAAAAATATTTAATTTCTAAATATAACTATACAAATGATGACTTAAAATACCTAGGGGAAAATAATTATGATTTATCTTTAATCAATAACAAGGATGAATTTGAATCATTATCAGAAGATGACCAAGCTATGATTGAAACTATTGTTGATATTCAATCAACACTTGGATATTACATTCAATATGATGATTTGTTCTCAACTTGATTAAAAATGGGAAAAGACTTTGGAATTGATACAGTTCACAGAGGATTAGCTCGTTTCAATAGCAATATTGGCCCAAAGCACAAGAAAGTATTTAATAAAATCTTTAACACACTTGAAACAGGACTTTCTAAACTAGGAGATAGTACTGGAGCACAAACTAAGGAAATTGCCTCAATTATTAACATCATTAAAGATATTCCTATGGATGATAAACAAGACTATGATGTGCTTGGATTTATTTATGAATATTTAATTTCTATGTTTGCTGCTAATGCTGGTAAAAAAGCTGGAGAATTTTATACTCCACATGAAGTTTCAGTATTAATGGCTGAAATTGTTTCTCATGTACTTAAAAACAAAGAAACTATTAGTATTTATG
The DNA here is from genome assembly GCF_048284415.1 of Mycoplasma paraquilae. NCBI lineage: Bacteria > Bacillati > Mycoplasmatota > Mollicutes > Mycoplasmatales > Mycoplasmataceae > Mycoplasma > Mycoplasma paraquilae. The sequence continues at coordinate 84,887 of NZ_JBLVZU010000002.1, read as the reverse complement.
ACCCTACCTCAGGTTCAGGCTCTTTACTAATTAACATTGGTAAAAGTATGTCTAAATACATTGACAAGTCAAACATTAAATACTATGCCCAAGAGCTAAAAGATAGTACATACAACTTAACCCGTATGAACCTTATCATGAGAGGTATTTTACCTAATAATATTGAAACAAGAAATGGTGATACTTTAAAAGAAGACTGACCATATTTTGATGAAAACAAGGTTTATGAACGTTTATATTTAGATGCAGTTGTTTCAAACCCTCCATATTCTCAACCATGAGATCCTGAAATGATGGAAAATGATCCAAGATTTGCTGAATATGGTATTGCTCCAAAATCTAAAGCTGACTATGCTTTCTTATTACATGATTTATACCACTTAAAGAGTGATGGAGTACTTACAATTGTTTTACCACACGGAGTATTATTCAGAGGTGGTGAAGAAGAAAGAATTAGACGTAATTTAATTGAAAAGAATAATATTGATGCAATTATTGGATTGCCAGCTAATATCTTCTTCGGAACAGGTATTCCTACAATTGTTATGGTGCTTAGAAAAGATAGAGTTAATGATGATGTACTCTTTATTGATGCATCTAAGAACTTTATTAAAGATGGTAAGAATAATAGATTACAATCTTCAGATATTAAAAAGATTGTTGATACTTATGTCTCAAGAGCCGATCTTGATAAATTCTCACGTAAAGTTTCAAGAGAAGAAATTAGACAAAATGATTTCAATCTTAACATTCCACGTTATGTTGATTCTAATGCTAAAGCTGAATCATGAGATATTTACGCTTCAATGTTTGGTGGGATTCCAAATAGTGAACTGGAAGATTTCAATGATTTATGAAGTGCTTTCCCAACCCTTAAGGAAGAATTATTTACTTCAATTAATGATAAATATTCAGAGCTTAAAAGTAAAGACATTTATCAAGAAATATTTGCTAATAAAGAAGTTAAAGCTTATGAGCAAGACTTTAAAGATTCTTTAAGCTCATTTGAAACTTTCTTAAAGAAAGAATTAATCGATGGAATGATGCAAGTAAATATTCATCAAGAAGAAGATATTATTAGCGATCATTTAGCAGCTAGCTTACAAAATAAAAAATTAGTAGACTTTTATCAAGCTTACCAATTAATGGATGATGAATGAAAAGTTGTTTCTAATGATTTAGAAGTAATTCAAGCTGAAGGTTTTGACGCTATTAAAGCTATTAAACCTAAAATGGTTTCAAAGAAAGATAAAAACAATAATCCAATCGAAGTGCAAGACGGATATATGGGATACATCTTACCTTTTGAATTAATTCAAAAAGTTAAACTTCAAGACTTAAAACAACAGCAAGCTGAGCTTGAACAAAAAGTGCAAGATATCGATGCCAGAATTGAAGAATTAACTGGTGAAATTACTGAAGAAGATAAAGAAACTTACAGCAGCTTATTTGCTGAAGATACAGGTAAATTAATTGATAAAGAAGTTAAATCAGTGCTTAAAGAATTTAGCAAAGTAGCAAGTAACGATCCTGAAACTTTTGAAGCTAAAATTGTTGAAATTGCAACTTTAGGTACAGAGAAAAAAGAAATAGCAAAACAAAACAAAGCACTGGCTGAAGAATTGATAAAACAAACTATTGCAATTTATGGTACTTTAAGTGATGCTGATGCTAGAGAATTAATTACACTAAAATGAGTAGATCCGGTAATTAAAGCACTTGAAAACTTACCTACAACTATTCTTGAAACTTATGCTGATAACATTAAGAAACTTGGCGAAAAATACCAAAACACCTTAATGGACATTGAAAATGATATTAAAGAAGTTTCAAATACATTAATTTCATTAATTGAGGAACTTGATGCTAATGAAGAAGATAAAAAAGGTTTAGAAGAATTCAAAAAATTATTATCAATGAATTAATAAAATAACATTTAGCCCTAAGCTTAGGGCTAATTCTTTATATAATGAGAAAATTATCAAAGAAAGGTAAAAATGACTTTTGACTCAGAATTAAAATTTGAAAAAGCTTTAATTGAAAAGCTTACACAGAATGGATGAGAAACTCAAGTACTAAAGAATAAAACTGAAGAGGATCTAATTCAAAACTGAGCAGATATTTTATACAAGAATAACCGCGATTCATATCGTTTAGGAAACTACCCATTAACTAAAGGTGAAATGAATCAAATTCTTGAAAAAGTGAGATATGCTTCTCCATATCATATTAATAAATTTGTTAATGGTAAAACTATTTCAATTATTCGTGATAATAAAGATGATATTAACAACTACGGAAGAGAAATTAGTCTTAAAATTTATGATCGTGACGAAATTGCAGCTGGTATTTCAACTTATCAAATAGTAGAACAGCCTATATTCAGAATTGATAATCCACTCAAAAGTGATCGTAGAGGTGATTTACTACTTTTAATTAACGGGATGCCTTTAATTCACATTGAGTTGAAGCGTTCAGGTGTATCACTATCAGAAGCAACTAATCAAATTAAAAAATATAAAGCTGAACAATGCTTTACAGGCTTATTTAACATGGTGCAAATTTTTGTTGCTATGACACCGGAAGAAATGGTTTATTTTGCTAATCCTGGGGATGGTGAATTTAATGAAAAATTCTTTTTCCATTATGCTGATATTAATAACGATGTTATTAATGATTGACGTAAGTTATCAACCTTCTTTTTAAACATTCCGATGGCACATGAATTAATTGGATTTTATACAGTTGCTGAAAGTGATGGAAATGATCGAAATAGTGGGACGCTTAAAGTTATGCGTAGCTATCAGATTTATGCAGCTAGAGCAATTGCTGAAAAAGTTCGAAGAATTAATCGTGATGAAAATTGAGGTAGAAAAGGAATTAAGGGTGGTTATATTTGACATACTACTGGATCTGGTAAGACACTTACTTCCTTTAAGACAGCTCAATTAATTGCTAATTCTAAAGATGCAGATAAGGTAATTTTTTTAGTAGATAGAATTGAGCTAAGCACTCAATCATTAAATGAATATCGTAATTTTGCAGAAGATCAAGAATCTGTGCAAAATACTACCAATACTTATTCGCTAATTTCAAAATTGAAATCGAATGCCGCTAGTGATAGTTTAATTGTGACTTCAATTCAAAAAATGAATAGAATTGATACTGAATACCGTACTGAAAAAGACTTGGAAATTATTAATAATAAGCGTTTAGTTTTTATTGTGGATGAGTGTCACCGTTCAACATTTGGAGACATGTTTGTAAAAATTAAACAATTATTTAAAAATGCTGTCTTTTTCGGATTTACAGGAACTCCAATTCAAGAAGAAAACATGAAGTCAAACAGCACCACAGTTGATATATTTGGTGATGAATTGCATCGTTACACTATTGTAGATGGAATTAAAGATAAAAGTGTGCTAGGATTTGACTACACTCCTGTTATTACATTTGATTATAAAGCAATTAGAAAACAAATAGCTTTACAACAAGCCAAAGTAAACAGTGAATCTGAGGCTTTTGCTAATCCAGAAAAAGAAGGAATTTTCTTATATTTCAATAATCCTAAGAAATTTCCAAATGCTGGTTATAGAAACTCTTTAGGAAAAGTTATAAGCGGATTAGAGGACTTAATTCATGATGTACAATATAAACGCCCGTGAGATGAAGAAACAAGTAATTTAAAAACCCACAAGAATATGGTGGTTAGTGACATATTAAAAAATTGACAACTATTAAGTATGGGGAGAATTTACAGTGCTATTATGGCTGTAAGCTCGATTCCAGAAGCAATCATTTACTATCGCTTATTTAAATTGCGTATGCAAGAAAATCCAAATGTGCCTCAGCTAAAAATTACCTGCTTATTTGATCCAAATATTGATAATGTAGATACTGAACGTTCATTATTTAAAGAAGATGGAAAAGCTGAAATCTTAGAAGATTACAACGCTAATTTTGATCAATGCTTTATGGTGGCAGATTGAGATAAATTTAAAAAGGATGTTGCTAATCGTTTAGCACATAAAGGCCCTTATATTGGTGTGTCTAAAGAAACTACAAAGCGCCTAGACTTATTAATTGTAGTTGATCAAATGCTGACTGGATATGATTCTAAATATGTAAACACTTTATATTTAGATAAAGTTTTAGAATATAGCGGATTAATTCAAGCTTTCTCAAGAACTAACCGGATTGAAACGATTAGAAAAGAATCAGGAAATATTAAGTTTTATAAAAAACCTTATACAATGGTTCAAAATATAGAAGAAGCCTTTAAAGTTTATTCAGGAAACAAAGCTAGTGTTGCTTATGTAGACAAAATTGGGCAAAACATACTTGCTGTAAATTCTTTATTTAAAGAAATCTCTCAAATTTTTACAGCTGAAGGAATTCATAATTTTGAAAAGAATCCTGAATCTAAGGCAGCAAAGGCTAAATTTGCTAGTGAATTTAATAAGCTTTGAAGAAGAATTCAAGCTGCCACTTTACAAGGGTTTAATTGAGAAAAAGTTACTCACTATACAGAATTTGATCCAGAAGAAGGAATGAAGCCAAGACAAGTAAGCTGTGATTTAGAACGAGTTACTTATGATATCTTAATACAAAGATATAATGAACTCAAAGAACTGGCTAAAAAAGAATATGCAACAGCTGGTGAAAGTGCTTATGATGTAGATGCAACCATTATAGAAATGGATGCTACTCGAATCGATAAGGATTATTTAGAAGAAAAATTTACTAAGTGAACTAAAGTATTGCAATTAAATGAAGATGCTGAATTAGTCCAAAGTAAATTACAAGAATTGCAATCATCATTTGCAACTTTACCACAAGATGAACAAAGTATTGCTAATTCATTAATTTTTGAAATTCAATCAGGTGATTTAAATATTAGCCCAGATAAAAGTTTTAGAGACTATATCAACGAAAGAAAAGTAACAACTAAAACAACAAATATACATAATTTTGCTCTAGCATTTGGACTGCCTCAACAGCAGCTTAATGAATATATTAATTACGTACCAAATGAAGATAATTATAATGATTTCTCAAGATTTGATAAATTAGTTGAATTGGTTGACAGAGATAAAGCAAAAGCCTTTCTTGAAGCAGAAAGCAATAGCATTATTCCGACTAGAAATCTATTTCCTAAGTTAAAATTAAGATTAAAGAACTATATTTTAGATAAAGAATATGAAAACAAAACTAAATAACTGCCGCAAGGTAGTTTTTTTGAACAAAAAAGCACACTTACATGTGCTTATAAAAGTTTGCTATTTAATTCTTTTTGCTTTTTTTAACAAATAGAAGAGCGAATCCAAAAATACCAATTAGTGAGCCTAAAATACCTAGACCTAGTCAGAATCCTTGACTTTGTTGTAAATTATCAAATTTAATCGCATCTTGTGCAATTGGTGATAATGCATAAAAGTCTTTATCATTAACTACATTATTCATAACTGTTCGATCTTTAGTGGTTAGTTTTATTGCTGGAATTTGAGTATATTTTAAATAATTTGTCTTTTTAATGTATTTAATTAGGTTATTTATACGTGGATCTGAGCTTTGTTCTTGAGCTAATTCGTTAAATTCTGCTACATTTTTGGAAACAATAGCATTAATAAGTTTAATGTATAATGTATTATCCTTAATTCTAGTGGTATTTGCTGCATTAAATTTATTTAAATCAATTACTGAGCTAAATAGATTACTTAATTTAGCATTTTCTTCTAGATCGCTACTAAATTTATCGATTGCTTTTTTGACAGCATCATAGTTAATTTGGTATTCATCATTTGTTGCAAATGTTGAATTTTCAAATTTATTAATTTGAAACATAAAGTCTTCTAAATTGGTAAATGTTTTACTAATTAATTCAATTGTGGGCTTAAACTCTTCAACTGGGTTTGTTTGAGCTATTGAAATTAGTGCATTAGTATTTAAATGTAAGTTATTTGCAGTAGGAGCATTCTTTTTAGAAGTTCCTAAGTCATTTGTCAGAACATTTAATGAGCTAGTTGATGAATCTAAACTATTTGTTGAATATACAAATAATTTATTTACAATAGCATTAAGATCACTTGCTTTGGCAACAAAAGCAATTGTTTGTTCGTATGTAGGTAGTGCTTGATATTGTTGAATAAATAATTCTTGAGCAGCTGGTGAAAAAATTGTTAATTTATTTTTTAAGTCAATAACAGCAGCTTGTTGGCCATTTACTAATTGAGTATCAGAGAATTGTTTAATTGCTTTGCTTGTGTTAGTTAATTTATTTTCGATATCTTGCAAGTTATTAAGCACATCAATATATTTATGATTAAAGTTGGCATTTTTTTCACTTAATAGTGCTGGAAAGTCAGGTAATGATGTACTTATATCATTGGCTATAGCTAGTTGTTTTTTAAATTCTTGGTTAAGAGAGTCAACTTCAACTTTTAGGAATTGTGTTGCATTAGAATATTGAGGCGAATCTTTTAACTCTGCACAAGTTTTATCGAATTCTGTAGCTAATTTAACTGTTGGGATAAATAATGGATCAAATGTATTTGCTAGTGAAACAATGGTATTTTTTAATTCTTCTAAAATAGCACTTGCAGCTTGACTGTATTTAGATTCTTGAGCATTGTATTTTTCAAGTGATAAATCTGCAACAGTTTCGCTCGTTTTAGTGATAAATGCAATTAGATTATCTTGAAGATTTTTTTCATAGTCTTCTACTGCTTTATTTGCTGCTTTTGCGCATGAAGTAATGATTGCGGTAACTTTTTCAGCTATGCCAGCCAATTCTTTATTGTTAGAACTTTTAAATGAATTTAATGCTGTAAGTTGTGCATTTGTATTTTTGGTAAATCTAGATAAATCAGTAATCACTAAAATTGCTTTTAAAAGTGTATTTAATTCAGCATTAACAGTTTCAAGAGCCTTAATTGGTGTTGCAATAATTTTGTTATTTTCAACTAGCAGACTTTTTGCAAATGATTTTAATGTGTTAATGTAAGGGATAGTAGTGGTATTTGTGACAGCATCAAGTGTATCACTTAATTGTTTACGTGCACCAGATATTTGAACTGCTGCAATGATATTTTGTAGGTCAATTGTAGTAATAGCTGCATTTATTTTGCCTAAGTCAAATGTTTGTTCTGGTGTTAATTTTGTGTTTTGAACTTCTTTTAATGTTTTAAAAGCTTCTGCTAATGATTTGGCTTTTGTTGAATTATAAGCTTTAATAATATCTTCATTATTTAATGCATCTTTTATTACTGCATATGTCTTAATTCCATTTAATTGGTTATATGCATCAAACAAATCTTTTAATTCTGTTTTAATAGCTTGTGAGCTTGTAGCAGGATAAGTTTTTTCTTCAATGCTTTTAATGTAATCTTTTTTGCTTTGAGCTAATTCAGCATACGCCCTAACAAAAGCATCTTGCTGTTCTTTAGTTGAAAGTTTAAATGCATAACTGATTGAAGGTTTGCTAAATGTAGAAACTTCTTCTATTAATTTATTTAAAGCCTCTAATTCAACTTTTATATTGTTTAAATCTTCTTCAACTTTAGCATTAGTTACTTGAGTATTAAATGCATCTTTTTGTGCTTGAGATAATTTGGAATCTGTATTTATTATTTTCTTTAGCTGTTCTTTACCCGTGTGTAAAGGGTCTATTTCTTTATTGGTTTGAGAACTAGTAGTATCAATTGTGCTAATTGCTGAAATAGAAACAAGAGGCAAGCAAATTCCACTAGTTGCAATTAAGCTAGATAAAATTACTTTATATTTATGATTTTTCATATTAGAATTTTCCTTTCATATAATTTAATTATAATAATTTATAACTTTAGTATAGACTAAAAGGCATAAAATGTGGAAATTATGATTTTGTTCCACATTTTTTAAATTAAAAAGTTTAATTATTTTAGCTTAAAAGTTTCAGAATTCAAAAAAACATCTTTAAAGTGTAAATAAGTTCACTCTAAAAGATGTTTTCATAAAAAATGATTTAAATATTATTTCAATTCTTAATGTTTCTTCTTTTACTATAGGATATAAATTTTCGGATAAATTCTTGATCATAGCAACATAGTATTGAAATCAAAATACTATTGTCTAAATTGCTGCAGTTTTTTATAACTGTGTAATATGAGATTCTTTTAAGCAAACCTTCATCTAATGGAACTCCTAGAAATAAGATAATAAATGTGAAAAAAATATTAACAAAGCACATAGCTGTATGAAAAATAATCTGCTTAACTGAGTAAAATCCTTCATCAGTCCCTATAAAAGGCAGCGAAGCTATGCTAACAAATCCAAAAATTGAACCAAATATAAGAGAAATAATTGATCACCTAAATAAAGTATCAAATAAATCAGATATTAAATGAATTACTCTGATTTGAATTGAAAGTTTCTTTTGATATCTTATCAAAAAGCTTGATAAAAGATTCTTACTTGCTTTATCAAAAATATATCAAGGGTATTTATGGTATTGCTGTGTTCAGGTTTTTGAAACTATGTATGCATAAAAATTGTCGAATTCTTTCTTGACTTGTTCATTAGTTTCTGGTAAGTCACTATATATTTGGTTTAATTGGCTATTATGCTGAAAACAAAAGCTAATTCTAGAATTGATAGTCATTTGAGCCCTATATCATAGTTCTTTATGTACAATTGGAGTATTTGGTATAGGGTTTAAATATTTACGCATATAAGAAATGTATTTAAAAAGATAAATACAACTTTGAAAATAGTAAAAAATTGTAATTGGGTTAAAAGTGAAAATTAGCAAATATAATGGGTTAAAATGATAAATTCAATAAATCCCTATTAGAGTAAAAATAAATGACGATGCTAATGCATTATTAAATGAAGCAGCAGCATTGTATTTGTATAGTGGTTTATCTTTGAATTTTATTTTTGACATTATTTGTTAAACCTTATTAGTTTTATTTTATTTATTATACTTTTAAATAATATTGTGAATGGAATCAGCATAATAATATCCTGCTAGCTTTATATTTTTTATAATTGTTAATTTCACAATATTTCATTTAAAAAATAGCACATTTGCAACAGCAAAATATGCTATTTCTAAGTTAATAATTATTTATTGTTTAAAGCTAATTGTGTTAATGTTTTAACCATTACACCTGTTGGACGTGAAGCAATATCAGCTGTTCCAGCAACATCTAAGTGAATGTATTCAACATCTTCTGTGAATTCTTTTAAGAACATAGCAGCTGATGATGATCCACCACCAATTCCACTTAAATCTGTGTTCTTTAAGTCAGCAACAACTGAGTTTCTAATTTCTTTAGCAAAAGCTTCGTCTAAAGGCATTCTTCATACAAGTTCGTTTGATTCTTTAGCAGCTGTAGAAAGTTCTTCTCAAGCTTTTTCACTTGTAGCTCAAACTCCTGTATATGTTTGTCCTAAAGCAACTAAGATTGCACCTGTTAATGTAGCAACGTCAACTAATCTTGTTGCTCCTAATTTTCTAACACCATATGTTAATCCATCAGCCATTACTAAACGACCTTCAGCATCTGTGTTGTTGATTTCAACAGTTTTACCATTCATACTTGTTCATACTGAATCAGGCAATGAAGCATCTCCATTAACTCTGTTATCTGTAATACACATTACAGCAGCTACATTTGCTTTTGGTTTTAATTGTGCAATAGCTTTTAAAGCTGAGGCAACAAATACTGAACCTGACATGTCATATTTCATTCCAAGCATGTTTCTTCCGGTTTTGATGTTGTATCCACCAGAGTCAAATGTAATTCCTTTACCAACATAAACTGTTTTTTCTTTTGAATCAGGATTTCCGTTGTATTCAATTACAACTACACGTGGTTCATAAACACTTCCACGGTTAACTGAAAGTAATAATCCCATTTTGTTTTCTTCAATAGCTTTTTTGTCTAATACTGTAACTTTTAAGTTATCGTATTTAGCTAAATCAGCAACAACTTGGTCTGCTAATCATTCTGAGTTACAGATGTTTGGAGGTGTAACTTGTAGATTTCTTGCAAAATTAACAGCTTCTGATAAGATAACAGCTTTATCTAATTCTGCTTTGTATTCAGCTTCGTTTGCATTTGAAAGCAATGAAACAGCAAATTTTTCTTCTTTTTTGCTTGTTTTAGCTGAGTAAATGTCAGCATTTACATAGTTGTAAGCTTCAACAAATGCTTTAACAACTAAAGCTAATGTTAAGTTTCCTTTAGCAAAGCTTGCTAAATCGATTTGGTATTCTCTAGCTTGTGAAGCAAAGAATCCTTTAGCAAAAGCGTATAATGATTCATATTTGAATTTATCGCCTTCACCTAAATATACTAAAGCTTCGTTTTTATCAAAGTAATCTGTAACAACATTGTTTTTTTCAACAAGTGTTTTATCATATGAATCACCTTTGAAAACAGCTTTTAATAACATTGCATTATTTCTTGTTTTATCAACATTTTTAATAAACATAATTTTCTCCTTTTAATATTGTATTTAACTAAGTAGTTATATTTTACCCTTTTTTAATATTGTGGTAGATATTTATTCATTTATATTTTTATTTGATCTTGATCCTTCTTAATGTATCTATGTTTTATTATTAAAGCAATTTGGATAGCATTAATTGAAAAGAAGAATACTTGGGCACAGACACCAATGATATTGGCTGCTGATGCATCAGTATTAGTATTAATAGATCATCAAATTAATCAACAAGTACATAAGACTTGGCTAATTGAAAACATTGGCAAAGAAAGATTTTTAACATCTTTAGTTTTAAATGTTTCAATAATTTGTGGCATAACTGCAAAAGCAATTAAGAATGGCGCTAAGAATGAGAAGAATGCCTCGAAAATAGGTGAATCAGTATGCACAAAGCTAAACACAAGAGCAATAATTATGTAGAATGTACATCACATTCCTAGGTTTAAACTAAATTGAGTTCAGTGATTTAATTTTAATTTACCTATTGTGACTATATTTTTGCTAAAAGCAAAGTAAATGCTCATTAACAGTACATTAGCAAAATAAACAGCACCACCTGAAATAATAATTGCTAAGTATTCAGGATTATTTCATCCCATAATTGAGTAGCATAATGACCCGGTTTGAGAAACCATAATGCTAAAAACAGAAAAGCCATCAACTTGTTTAGTTTTTATTAATTTATAACTTCCAAATAATACTGGTAAACAAGCAAAAAAACCTAAAATAATACTAAATATGGTCATTATTTTTGACTTAATAAAGCATATTCGACTAAAGTAGCCACTAAGCAACCTTGTGGTTCACCTTGGACATCAGCTGTTCCAGCTACATCACAGTGAATAAAGTCAATATCTTTAGTAAATTCCTTTAAAAACATAGCAGCTTGTGAAGAATCTACACGAACTGTTTGTGATCAAGAAGCTAAATCAGCGACTTTTGATCCTTTATTACCTTTGTTGTAATCTTCATGAAGAGGCATTCTTCATACTTTTTCTTGAGCATTGGCTGCTGCTTGAGCAAATAGTTTATATTTATCATCGTTAGTTGATCAAATACCTGAATATGTATTTCCAAGTGCAACTAAAATTGAACCAGTTAAGGTAGCAACATCAATAATAGTTGAAGGTTTAATTTTATCTGCTGCATAAAAAATCCCATCAGCAAGAACTAAACGACCTTCAGCATCTGTATCAACAACTTCAACTCATTTTCCACTCATTGATTGGTAAACATTTTCTGGCAATGAAGCATCTGCATTAATTCTATTGTCAGTAATGCACATAATTGCTGAGGCATTAACTTTAGCTTTCATTTGTGCAAGTGCTTTAACTGCATAAGCTGCAATTACTGAACCTGACATGTCATACTTCATACCTTCCATATGATACCCTTTAGTATTTACACCTCCAGTATCAAATGTAATACCTTTACCAACAATAGCTACATGGTCTTTTTTATTCATTTTGTTACCTTTGTATGTAACAATAACTACACGTGCTTCATGAGTGCTTCCTTTGTTAACTGAAAGAAGTAATCCCATGTTTAATTCTTCAATTTCTTTTTTGGTTAAAACCTGAACTTCTAAATTAGCAATTCCGCTGAAATCTGAAGCAATAGCAGCAGCAAGTTGTTCTGAATTTAAGAAGTTTTCTGGCATGATTTGTAAGTTTCTTGTATCATTTACTGCTTTAGCAATGATTTCAAGTTTCTTGATTTCTTCAGCATATTGAGCTTGTGTTCTGTTTAAGAATAAAGAAAGTGTATTAGCTTCTTTTTCTTCTTTTTCAATTGTTTTCTTAAATAATTTAGCTGTTCCGAAAGCGACTTTAGAATAAATTCCTCTTAAAGTAGCATCATAAGAAATTTTCCCTTCTAATACAAAGCTTTCAACATCGATATCATATGAATAGTTAATGCTTTCTGGTAATTGTTTAAAGAAAGCTAATAATTCATCTAGTGTTTGGTGTTTAACATCAAAATATACATAAGCTTCATTTGTTTGCAAATTATTTGTGATTCTTCCTTGTTTTTTAGCAACTCATTGAGGGAAATTTTGACCTTCAAAAGCAGCTTTTAAGCATAGGCTTGAACCTGGCTTGTCATAATTAATTTTTAACATTTTCATTCCTTTCTTCAAGATATTTATTAATTGTTATTGAAGCACATTCGCGATATGCACGTATTAAACCACCTGCGCCAAGTTTTATCCCGCCAAAATAACGAACCACTACAACTAGCACGTTAGATATTCCTTTTAAAGCTATTAAATCATATATTGGTCTACCAGCAGTATTTTTAGGTTCACCATCATCACTAAATCCAGCTGATTCTGCTCCATTTTGATTAATTAAATAAGCATGACAAACATGGCGAGCCTTTTTGTGCTCTTTTCTTAATTGAGCAATAATATCTTTAACATCATCTTTAGATGTTAAAGGGATTAAATACCCAATAAATGTGGATTTTTTAACAATTAATTCTTCTGTAATCATAATTTAGTTTAATTATAAAGTATTATTTTATATATATCGTGAAAAGAGAAAGAAAAATCTAGTTAGCTTTTTTGATTAACTAGATTTTTTTAATCCTATAAAATAGGACTTATTGAATATTTCATGATTCTGTCACTTTATCATAAGGAACTTTTAAAATATATTTTCAAGCAAATCCAATTCCAGGAGTAAGTAGGAAGCCAACAATGAAAATAACTAAGTTTAAAAGTACTATTACAGCAGTATTATGACCCTTATAAAAGAGTGGATGCTTAAAGTTCAAGAAATCATAAACCACTAAAGCTAATTGTTTATAAAGACTTGGTGTTGGGTTATTAACTTCTAAAGCGTTAAGCACTGGTTGACCTAGGAAAAATAGAAAAAGAGCAAAAAATCAGTAAGCAACTAGCACAATGCTAGAAAGTCATATTGTGGCCTTAGTAATTTGAATATTTTTGCGATTTAAGAATACAAAAATGAAACAAATTAATGGATTTAAGAAATGTACAATTGTACTATTAATAAATCTTTGAGCTTGAAAATTTTTAATACTTACTGGAAAAATTAATGTTCAAAACACAATAAATGTAATTGTGATATATGTATTAACTAAAAATAATGCTCTTTGAGCAATTCAAGACTTTGGATAAATTGCATAAAGAATTAAACCGATCCCAATAGCTAAGTTGCTGATTCAAGTAAATGTACCAGTTATTGCTCAAAAACTAGGTAATACCGCAGGAACAGCTTTTTCAGAGATTAATTTAGCTTTTTCTTCAGGACTAAATTTATCAATTATGCCTACAATATCATTTGAAGTAATTGCTCATCTTCATAAGGTTGCTATAAAAATTAATATTAAAATAGTGATCCCGGCAAGTAATGTCGCTTTTCTTAGATTATTCCACTGGTGAAATGTTGATTTTTTTATTTGAATTATTTTCTGCATGAAAAAATTATATCCAATTATTTTTCAAATAAGTCCATTTATCAATAAAGTATGCATTATTTTACATAATCAAAATCTGATTTTTGAATTTTTAAACAGATAGTTTATAATTTTTTTAGATATGATTATTACATTAATATATATTTTACATATGGTTTTTCAGCCTAAAATAATGTCGCAAGCAATACAAAAGCTTGATATAAATATTGGATATTACATTTCTAATAAGATTAAAGTTCAAGATTTCTATTTTCAAGCTATTTTAGCTTACTGAATTAAATTTAAGAAGACTTTAAAATACTTAATGGCCTATAACGTAGTTTTATTTGTTCCGAGTTTTATTTTAGCAATTTGCTTTATTGCTATCGATAAAGAAACTGGCACATTATTTATTACTGGTTTAGTGCTTTTATTAGTTGCAGGATTTTCATTCTTATCAATAATTTATGCATTAGTTTATATTAGACATAGTAATTCGTTTATAAATAGCTTTCAAGAATGGCAAATTGCAAATAGTAAATTTGAACATGAGCGCTTAATTGAAAATATGCTCCAACCTGATGCGCTTGAAAAATATCATCAAGTCTCAGTTTGCTCAGGTAGGCACAAGTTTATTGTTGTAGATGATAAAACAATGGCTAAGATTAAAGAGGAAAAGGAACCAGTTAATATCTCTATAGTTAATAAAATTTGATTTAAAAGTACTAAACCATCAAAAATTAAAGATAAAAAAATACACGCATATAGTTTAATGGTACTAGCTAATGCGCATAACTTATACATTGATGGATATAAAGCTAATATTAATATGCTGGCTTATGATTATCTAAAATTTGTTTTAAACAAGAATGTTGAAATGTCTCTAAAGCAAGTGAATAATCATTTAGAAATTCCTGATATGGACTTCTAAAGAAAATGTTTAATTTCTATTAGATTAATGGTATTATATATAAGCATACAGCTGACAGCTGCAGAAATGTAGAGGAAAGTCCGTGCTAGCACCATCTGCGATGATGGTAGTGTTTGTGCTTGGCCCAATAAGCCCTGGATGCAAGAAATTGTAGACGACTAGTGCCACAGAGACGAGTGAAATGAAACGGGTAAACTCCACAAGCTAGAAACTCAAATTTTGGTAGAGGAACTCAAGCTAAGAAATGAATGAAGCTTGGGAATATCGTAAGATATTAGATAAATTGTCAGCACCGTACATTTATACGGAACAGAACACGGCTTATGATGCAAAACACTCAATTTTTTGGGTGTTTTTTAATAGCTTTTTTCTGGATTGTATTAAAATATTGCATATTTAAAGAAAAAGGATATTTATGAAAGAAAAAACCCCTCTTCAGAAGATTAAAATTGCACTACTATCAATTGGCAGTTTTATAATTGCTTTAGTAGTAATTTTACTTTCTGTTTTTAAATTTTCTCACCCATTTAAACCTGCATTTTATAATTACAAGTCTTATATGTCGAAAACAAATATTGATAAAATACAAAAAGATTTTACATATAAAACTTTTGATGAAATCAATGAATTTACCAATGCCTTAGTTAATAATAAAGCAATAGCTGGAATCGGCAGTGATTTCCAGGCAATTGATTTAATTAAAAAAGGACATATTAAAAAAATTGATTTTAAGAAATTGTTTAAAAGTGTTGATCACGCTAATTTTGATGAAGAATTACTTAATAAATTATCAGATACACAATTTTTAGCTAATGTGTTAAAGGAAATTTATTCACCAATTGTGTTTAACCATTTAGCTTCTTATGATGATGAATTAACTACTGACATTCATGGTAAAAAATTAGCTACCCCTGCTCACTTATGAGAATACTTTATACCTTATTATGCTCAAGATGGGATGATTGCATATAATAAGTCTAAGGCTATTAACGGCAAAGAAATAAATGATAATGCATTAATAGCTAACGCTAATGCTTTAAGTGAACAATATCAAACTACCATTCAACCATATTCTCTGTTAAATGAATTAAATTTAATATCAAAAAGTGGATATGGTAACTATATTATTACAGATGCAATTCGCACTAATATGTTATATGCCTCAGGTTATGATTTTCAAAATAATAAATTAACTTTGGAACCTTTTACAGGTACTTCTACTGAACAAAATTATAAAAATCAAATTGTTCAATTTGGTAATTTAATTCAAGCTGCTACTTCGTATCCTATAAGTAACTCTCGTTATATCACGTTAGATGGTGATGGTCAAAATATTGTGGCTAGATTACTTGATCCAAGTAATAAACAAACCGATAGCGGAATTGTTTATAATGGTGATATGCTAGACATGTATTATTCAGATAATAATTATGATACAGTTTCAAATGGAACAGTAGAGGGCTTAAAAATAGGACAAAATGTCTTATTGGTTGATGGAATTGTGATACGAAATGATGTTGATTCAAACTATGAGACTAAATTATATAAAACATTAAATGAGAGTGTATTAGAAAATCTAACATGACATTTTTCAAAAACTAATAATAGCATTGATTTAAATCAAACTTATAAAAGATATAGTCTTAAAATTTATCAAGATTATTTAGATTCTGTGCTTAAGCCTATATTTAAAGACATTGCTAAATATGCAGTTATTGAAAAAAGGCTAATAGATTTATATAGCGAGACTTTAGATGATATTAATAAACTTAATTTATATGATGAATTTGTCTCAGATGAATTATTAAATGACAATTTAATTAAACAAAACTTTATTCTTTATTCAGATAAATTGTTCAAAACCAAAGATATAAATCATCTAAAAGAGTTAATTATTAACTTAATTAATCATGTTGATTTAGCAAATGAACAATTTGCACCTGTTGTAGCTGAAAAGTATGCCAATTTAAATAATTTTGACTTTATTAACTATACCCCGACTACTTATTTAGATTACTTATTTATTAAACGCAATTATTTTATAGAAGATAATAAAGTTGATCAAAAGGCGCTTGCTATTTATGAAATTGAAGATAAAAATGGCATTAAGCATTTTGCAATTAAAGGCGTTTCTGAAGAGTTATTATCTCAAATTAGTACTTTTTACTTTACACAATATAAAGGATAGAAATTTGCTCACGGCTGTGAGCTTTTTTCTGCCTTAATGATAAAATTAAAATATGAATGCAGCAATATTAGAAAAATTAAGAGCTAAAGTTAAAAATGTTCCAAATACTCCGGGAGTTTATTTATGAAAAAATAGTTTTGATCAAGTGATTTATGTTGGAAAGGCCAAGGCTTTAAATAAACGCTTAAATCAATATCTTAAAGGAACAATTAATTCATATAAAACCCCTAAAATGTTAGAAGAAATATTTGATTTTGAAATTTTCCTTTGCAATAATGAAAAAGATGCTTTAGCCTTAGAAACAAACTATATTAAGCAGTACAAACCTGCCTACAATATTGAATTAACCGATGATAAGCGTTATCCATATTTAGCATTGCAAATTAAGAAAAATAATGAATTAGTTATTTCTTCAGCTTATCGCTTTGACAAATATCAAAAAGATAGTTTTTACTTTGGACCATTTCCTGTTAATAGTAATTTTCGTGGTTTGTTAAATATTTTAGAGCGTAATTTTACTTATGAAAATGGATTAAAAATCAAAGAGTTTACTTACACTAGCTCAAAAGCAAAGTTTGATCAGATTATTAATATTTTGAAATTTAAAGACAATAGTTTTATTAATAAGCTACAAGAAAAAATGCAAGCTGCTGCAAACAATTATAACTTCGAATTAGCCATGGAATACCGTGATGCTATTAGTGTGCTAGAAAATATAAAAACCACGCAAATTGCTGAATTACAAAATTATAATGATATTGATGTTTTTTCATTCATTCAACATGATAATGCAGTTGCTGTGCAAAAAGTCTTTTATCGTTCAGGGATTCAAATTCAACACACTCATAATTTTTACTGATCTGATATTTTGCTTGAAGATTTCATTGCACAATATTTAGAAACATATTATAAAAACAATAAACTGCCAGATAAAATACTTTTATCTCACACATATAGTGAAATTGAGTTTAATAATTCTAAAATTAGTTTTCGAGTTACCTTTCCGATGCAAGGTATATTACAAAAAATCTTATTATTAGCAAATGAAAACAATGAAGAAAACATAAAATTAAATTATGATGAATGATATCGCAAGAATGCTAACTTATTAAATGCTTGAGCTGAGCTCGAAACTGTACTTAATCAAGGTAATAAAATTTCTTCTATTTTTATTTTTGATAACTCGCATTTTGGTCTAAGTGCTCCAGTAGGAGTGGTTACTTGTTGAGAAAATGCTTCTGCTATTGATGCAAAAAGCTCTAAATTTGATCACAGTGAACAATTAACCCTCATGGATAAAAAATCTGATGTGCAACTGATGTATTTAACTGTGGCTAAATTTATAGCTCAAAAACGTTTTATGCTTAATGATGGCACAATTTTTATAGTGGATGGTGCTATAATGCAAATCAAAGAAGCTTTATACGCATTAAAGGAACAAGATATAAATAACATCCAAGTCTATGGATTAGTTAAAGATGATAATCATAGAACGAGAAATTTAATTAATCAGAATAACGAAGTTTTAACAATTAGTAAGAACGCTTACAACTTACTTTCTAACATGCAATATAGTGTTGATCGCTATGCTAAAAATGTGATGAGCAGGTCTTTTGCTCTGAAAGCAAGAAGCAATGATTTAACTAAAATAAAAGGAATTGGTCCACAAAGCGAAAAAGCATTATTAAAACACTTTAAAACTTATCAAGCAATCAAAAATGCTTCGTTAGAAGAATTGGCCAAAATTGTAGGTTTAAGTAAAGCTAAAATAATAGTTCGAGAATATAAGGCTAAATAGTAAACTAGGACATTAAAAGTTTATAAAAAAATATTTTTGTACATCAGTTCATATTGCACTGATGTTTTTTATACTAAATTTATCACATTCTTTTATTGTTGCATAAATTAATAAATTCATCTGTTAGAGTATTTAATTCTTCTAGCGTAAGCGATTTGCAAACTATATCATGGTAAAAATTATGTTTTATAAATTAAAATCAATATTCCATTCCTCTGTTATCTAATGAATTGCATGCTCTTGAATATGAATTTTACATACTTTACTTTCGATTAAATTTATGTGCATTTCATGGGCATATTAAAATCCATTGCCAGAATTTATTATAAAAGTAGGTTCACTTAAAAGTGAACTTAGCATAGTATGTATGACTAAATACATATTGTTATAATTACATTAATTCCTTTGTTGCTTAAAATGACATTTAATTGTACAAGTCTATGAAACTTTAATAAAATTTAAACATTAATCAAATAATAAATTATTTTTTCTTTTTTATAAATATCAATTTTATTGAAATTATTAAATATTAAATAAGTGATGAATTAACAGAAGATCAAAAAATATGGGAATAATTTGTATGGAACATCATCAAAAATTAAAAGTAAATATAATTTATTACAGAAAATTAAAGATTGCACCTGAATATGTTAAAAGAAATTTTTATTTTTTTCTACTCAGAAATATAAAGAATAAGATATATTATTTTTATTTTTAGTAAAAATTTATTATAATAATTACAGCAATATAAAAACCACGGGGTTTATGTCTTTTATTGCTTTTTTATAGTCATAACTCCAAAAGCAGTTTTTACTGCTTTTTTATTTTTTAAAAAATGGTATATTTTTAATAGCAATAAAAGACATAACCTTGTTATAGGTTAATGTAAAATTACATGTAGCCTTTTAATATATTTTTATTATTAGAAAGGAATCGACATGAATAATAAATATAAATTACTTTTCAATTTAGAAATTTCAAAAAAATTTTTAGAGAATAATCAAGAAAATATAGTAAAAAAAGAAGAAATAAAGAAACTTTTAAATGATAAAACTACAAAAATAGTAAAAATTTTCACAATTAATAAATTAAAATCAATAAATATAAAAACTGGTTATGATAGAGACGTTGTTTCTGATTTAAAGAATATTAAAATTATTTTTAAATTTTCTGACTCAGATTTTTATGTTCTCAGAGGTAATATAAATTTTAATTGAAAATTTAAAAAAGGTGAAAGCAATATTCCTTTTATATTTTATGTTTTTGATATTTCAAAAATTATAATTAGTGATTTTTCATTAATTAGAGGTGTGGAAGCTGAGGCTTATTTTGTAACTTCAGAAAAAGAAGCTGAGGAATTTTTGAATAATAAAGCAGAAAATCTTCTTTTTGCAGATAATGAAAAAAGCCTTAAGACATTAGAAGAGATTTCTCTCGAAGAATGATTTGAATCTGATGTTTCTCAATTCGATGATTTTTTAGATTTATTTAATTATTATAAAGAGTTATTTTCAAGAATTAATAATGCAGATTCGATGAAGATTGATGATATTAATAAAAACTTAATTTTTGTCCCAATCAATAATATTAATGCCTTTGATGAAAAAATAAAAAAAATGATAATCTCAAGCTCTAATGCCGTATATGATGTAAATGGTATTTTAAAAGGATATAAATCTAGTGAAAAATATTTTGGAACCGTGAAAATTAAGTATGTAGCGTATCTGCTACTTCAATAGTATTATACTACTTTCGCAATTTTTTTAATATTTTTTCTATTTTTTTCACTTTTTCCAGTTTTTTCCAATCGAATTTTTTCATAGAAAAAACTACACGCGTGCGTATGCGCGCCCTTTTAAGGCAAGATAAGCACTGCATCAAACCACTTACCGTGGTGCAGTTTTTTATCTTGTAAATTACGTAGTAATTTAATTTAAGCATTTTTTAGTGCATCATTCTGCATCAGTAAATTAAAATCTGATGCAAATTTGCATCACTTTGACAAAAATTAGAAAACATATTACATAGTAATATGAATTTTTAAATTTCGTGCATCAAATCTGCATCACTACATTTTTGCTAATAAAATAATGTACAGTATCCAGACTTCAGATTTCCGTACATTATTTTTAATTTTATAGCTTCATAACTATATAAAGCCTGTGCTTTTTGAATGTGTTTTTTGCATTTAGCATATACAAAATATTCAGTAAAACAAGAACGTTTTATTCTTTTTCCTTCTTTATTTCATATCCCCTTTTTGTTATTATCGATGTATTTTATAAATGCTCTAATGTGTGCTTTCAGCTCATTATTTTCGTATTTAAGCTCATCAAATTCAGCCATAAAAATATTCATCAAACTATCACAATCTTGTAAAGTTTTGTATTCAAAAACATACTCGAATAAATCATATCATCGAGCATTAAAAGTTTTTGAATATCAATTTTTAAAGAAATTTTTATATGGATTATTACTATGTTTAGAATATCCTATAGCCTTTCTTGTAACAAATTTTAAGTGAAATAAATCTAAAACGTAATTAGCTTGTATATTATTAGCAATTGTTTTTATTCAATTTGCGCCATCCGCTTTTAGATATAATTTTGTCCCTTTGCTTGTAAATTCATTAATGCTGTTTAAAATATGATTTTCAAAATCATTAATTTTTTTACCACTAGTTTTTGAATTTTTATCCCCTAAAAGCATTAGCATCACTACACCATTTTTACCTATTGTATTATCTTGCTTAGAGTGAATAACAGCTTGTCTAAAACAATGCTTTTTTGAACTTATTTTAGAGTTTACACCATTATATGTATCATCTATTTCAATATCAATATCAGAGTTACAATCATTTAGCTTTTTTGATTTTATTTCATCAATTAATCTATTATTTTCTTCTTCTATATTTTTATCAATCCCAAGTAGTTTTATTCAATATTTAATATGATTAGCTGATATTCTTTTTCCATTAATGGACCCAATATTTTCACCATTCAGATACTTATAGCATAAATCATTCATTAACTCATAATCATATTTATATTTCATTATCTGTTTCATAATATCATCGTGATAATATGTAAATCTCTTTACTTTTCCATTTATTCTAGTTTCGTACATAGTAATATTTAATAAAAATGTACCGTACTTTGTAATAAATTTCTTTTGTTTTCTACGACATATATTTCACGTTGGGAATTTATCTTTTCTTATCTTTTCTCTGAATTCTTTTTCTTTATTATTTAATGTATCAACAAATTGCTGCATTTGCAATTGTGCAATATTAATTAGTTTTTTCATTATTTAATTATAAAAAAAGTCAAAAAAAATACAGCGAATAATCAGCTGTTCATAAATATATTAGCAATATTATAACACATAAAATTAAGTTATAGCTAAAAATATTTTTATATTTTGGTTTTTATTACTCCATCATTATCTTCTATAATTTCTTCATCATTATTTAAAGTTTCGCCATCTTCTATTAATGTATCGTTATTTAGTAATTCATCTGTTTTAGAAGTTTCTTTTTCTTTGCTTATATTATTAAGCACAATAAAAGTAAATTCATCTATATTCACAAATTCTAATGAGGTCATATCATCATTTATTTTTAATAAAGGTAAAGGATATTTTGTAATATCTTTACTAATTATTACTTTAAATTGAGGTATCAACTTACCATATTGTGTTCTAATTCCATTTTGCTTAATATCATTATCAATGATATCGTATAGTTCACCAATTTCATATACATTATTATTTTCTTTATAGTTTTTAAACATATCATTTTCACCACTATTCTTTAAAATATATTTACCTAAATTATAAAGTAGTGTGTTTTTATACAATTCATATGCTTTTTCATCATTAATTTTGTATGTATTTCTCTGTTTAATCATTTTCGAGTAGGCTTTTAAGTCATTATCAAAATCAATTTCTTGAATTGTAGCTTTTTGATTATTTATATTTAAAAATATATTTGATATTATCTCAAGCTGTTTTTCACTTTTTAAATCATTTAATGTATAAAATTGTTTTTCTCTATAAATTTTATGAAACTTATCACTATCCATTATTTGAATATTAGCTGTATCAACTCAAGAATTCTTAGATAACTTATCATTTAAATCATCATCTTTAGTTATCTCAACTTCAAAAGGCAATTTTTTTGATGCATCTTTTGCTCCTCTTATAGGTAAGTAATAAGTCTTGTTGTTTATTTCAAATATAATTAGTGGTCTATTATTATATCCTGAATGATGAGATAATAATATGCTACCTTCAGCATTAAATATTATTGTTTCATTATTGCGCGTTAAAATGTTATCTTTTCTTATATTAATAATGTTTAATTTTTCCATATATCTCCTTTATATAATTTTAATATTTTTGACTTGAATAAATATAAAAAAATCTGCAAGTGCAGATTTTAGTTAAGTCGAGAGCTTTTGATAAACCACTATATAGACAGCCACTCTCTGCCTCCTTATCCATATTGTATTCGTTTACCCAAGTGCGCCACCGCGGTGTACAATAGGCTTATCTTAATGCTTCCTCATGGTACATCTTCATTAAGATGTTACACCCGTACCCGTTTAATATTATAATCAACAATGATTACATTAATATTGTAGCATAGTTTTTTATATAGTCAAGTATTTTTTATATTATAAAATATTATTTTATAATATGGTTTCAATTTATTTTATTGCTTAAAAATAGAGAATTTTTATATTATTTATCATATTTTATATTATATTAGATTATAAGGTAATATAAAAAAATCTACTTTTTAAAAAGTAGATTTAAATCAACCGAGCGTCCTTTTGATAAATCACTATATAGCAAGTATGACCTCTTTCTTTACTATTTGTATTCATTTATCCAAGTGTCCCACTGCGGTGTACAATAGGCTTATCTTAATGCTTACTTTGTGGTGCATCTTCATTAAGATGTTACACCCGTACCCGTTCAACATCGTAATCAACAATGATTACATTAATATTGTAGCATAGTTTTTTTATATAGTCAAGTATTTTTTATATTATGAAATATTATTTTATATTATGATTTAAAATTATTTTAGAACTAAAAAATAGAGCATTTTAATATTGTTTATCATATTTTATATTATGTTAGATTATAAGGTAATATAAAAAACCACTAATTAAAGTGGATTTTTTATCATATGTGTACACCTATTGATAAATCACTATTTAGTTAGCCAGTCTACATATCCTTTACTAAATTGTATACATTTATCCTAGTTTAGCCACCGCGGTGTACAATAGGCTTATCTTAATGCTTCCTTGTGGCGCATCTTCATTAAGATGTTACACCCGTACCCGTTCAACATCGTAATCAACAATGATTACATTAATATTGTAGCATAGTTTTTTATATAGTCAAGTATTTTTTATATTATAAAATATTATTTTATAATATGGTTAAAATTTCTTTTAGTACTAAAAAAAGAGTACTTTTATATTAAATATATTATTTTATAATATTTTATATTGTGATATAATATATATAGAAAGAAGAAAAATGGAAACAAAAGTACTTACTTATCTAAACAACAAAGGTGGTGTTTTAAAAACAACATTAGCCACTAACCACGCAGTTTATTTAGCACAACAAGGTTATAAGGTATTAATAATTGATACTGATGCACAAAATAATGTGGCTGAAACTTTTTACTTACCAAAAGCAAAATATTCTATTTGGGACATAATGTTTAATGATATTTCTTATCAACAAACCATAATTTCAAAAAACACCATTGATTTTATAACATCATCAATTGAATTAAGCCAATTCGATGAAACATTATTATCATTAATGGAACAAAAGAAGAAATTTAAATTACCTAATGAAATAATAGATGAAATCATATCAAGCAAGAAATATGACTATATTATTATTGATACAAGCCCTAATTTAAGCAACTTGCTATATTACACCTTATTAGGCTCACAATATTTAATAATACCCTTTAATCCAGATTTTAGCTCTATTAGCGGATTAACCAACGTTATAAACTTTATAAATAACGCTAAAAAGGAAAATCATAAGCTTGAAATATTATCATTAGTGCCTACAATAACAAATGCTCGAAGCGAAATAGAGGAAGATTTAATATTTCAATTAAAAGACCATTTTAAACTCTTACCTATTTCACAACATCGAATTAAAAACTCACAATCACCAAGACGATATGTATTAATGTACAATCAACCTATTTTAGGATATAAAAAATACGCTAGCTACAAAAGCGTATTAACCAATTACTTTAAATCACTAAAAATTAAATAAAAGAGGAATTTAACAATGAAAATATTTGAATATATTCTAGGTTTTATTATTCTTTTTATCGTGCTAGGTATATTATCTAAATATGTTTTTATACCAATGCTCGACAGTATGATTATCAAATAAGGAGGAAAGATGAATTTAAAAGAAAGAGTTTCTAGTTACAGCGTAGAAGAAACCAAAACAAACAACAATAATAGTTTAAAGAAAGCTATTTCTATAACCTTAAGCCAACAAGCTATTGATAAACTTGAATTTATCAAAACACAAAAAGGTAATATAATGAACCGCTCACAAATCATAGAGCTTTTAATTAAAGAGTATAAAATATAGCAAGGCAACCCTTGCTATTATTTATTTGATTTTTTCGCATTGCAGCTACCGCATAATAATTGCGCATTATCTTTTGTTGTGCTTCCACCTTTGCTTCAAGGATATATGTGGTCAACTTGTAAGTCTTCGTAATAAAAGTATTTCTTACAGTTATTACATTTAACAGCTTCTTTATTGCCCATTAGTTCTTTTTGACTTTCATCAAATAATTCTCTTTTTATAGCATCTGAGAACAATCTATTTTTATCAAGATTAATATTTTCTAAGTACCCATTTATAATATTTTCATAATATTCTCTTTTATCAATTAAATTTGATTTTTTTAAATATGCATCATAATAAGCAATCTTATCATTTAATACAGGTTTGTTATCTTTTAAAATAGACTTACATTGTTTATTTTTCTTTAATGCTTTAGAAAAAATTTCAAACCATATATCCTTATCATTTGCTGGGCTATTTAACATAGTTACCATTATATCAATAACGGGACTTAATTTATCATTGTAGTCATCTTCTAGTTTTGTAACACTATCTTTATTTTCCTTTACGTAATCAAGTATCTTACTTAAATCTTTTTTTTCAACTATTTTGCTAAGTACTCAGTATTCTTTAGTGCCTCTTGATGCTTTATTACTTTCTTTAAACACTTTTCTTAAGTTCTTATCATCATTACATACTTGCTTTAATGTATTGATAAAAACTCCATTATATAAACCGTTAACTATTTCAAAATCGCTTAAAGGCACGCCTAAAGTATTTATTCTATAAAAGATATTTCTTTTATGTTCTTCATCACCACGACAAACAATGATATTTAATAAAGTATTATTAACTTTATTTTGTAAGTCAGGATTATAAATTCCATATTCTTTTCAGTTTTTATTATTATATTGAATATCATTATGCTTGAAGTTTTTTATTGCCTCAATTCTTTGTTTCCCATCTAATACTTCATAAACACCATTTTCATTTTCTCAAAAGTAAAAGGCCGGTAAAGGAATATCATTTACAATACTATCAATAACCAAGGCTTGTTTATTAGCATCATATACAATTTCTCTCTGAATTGAAATATCAGAAATGATTTTTCCATCGTTAACTTTTGCAACAACTTCCTCAATACTCATTTTTATAATATCTTGGTTCATATTATTTATCCTTTCTAACTAATTTGTTTTTAATAATTATTCTCATATAAACATCTTTACCATTAATTGATACGTCTTTTTTTGTTCCTATTGTTTTTTTAGCATATCGACTTAAATCAATGATTTCAAATTGGTCTGGACAATATTTATCTAGAAAAGTAATAGGCACCCCCATACATCCTTCATAGTCATAGGGGATATCTTTTACTTTATCAATATTAATAGCTTCATAATTATCATATTTAGGATACTTTTCTTCATTATATTTTTCAGTAAGTACTAATCTTTGGTGTCTAGGTTCAACATCAAGATTAGTAAATCATCCAATATTCCCGAAAGTTTTAAAGCTCCCATCAGCTTGCTTAAATGTTTTAACATTTGTATATCCTAATCACAATTTATCTTCTTTTATATATTTAAATACTTCTTTATATGTAATAGCATTCTTATTACCAATTATTAAGAATTTTAAATTGCATTCCATTATAGTTTCAATAAATTCTCTAAACAAAGAAAAAGGTGGATTAGTTATAATTATTCCATCCGGATGTTTTTTAGCAAATTCTTTTATACTTTCTTGAAAAGGTACACCTTCATTAGTTTCGGGAATATAAGCACTAAACGTTAAATTTAAATTTCACTCATCTTCTTTAGCTCTTAAAAATCTACTAAAATTAAACCCATCATTATATTGTTCAAGCAATTTTCCGTTTTGAATGATTTTCTTTTCATCTTCACTTAAAAGGTAAAAGTCAAAATCGCAAGGACATAAAATGTTCTTGCCTTTAAGTTGTTCCTTATAATGATTTAATTCTTTTGCAATATCGTCATATTGAGTATAAAACTCATCATTTTTTGCATTTCTTGCACTGTGCAAGTTTGAGTTGTTTGATTTATTTGCGACTAGCGCGCTAGTCTCTCTCTCTCTCTCTCTCTCTCTCTCTCTCTCTCTCTCATCTTATTCATCACTCTTCTTTTGCACCCTACTGAATTTTTGATATAATTATTATATGGACATTCAGCAGGGTTCTACAATAGGCTGAGTGTCCTTTCTTCTATTATTAAGATTATACAAAAATAGCAAGGAAACCCTTGCTATTTCTATTTAACTTTATTTCGATATTTACGTACATAAATAAATCATCCCAATACTGAACTAGCACCCACCGCTAATAATGCAAGTGGAATACCAATAAATCATACAACGCGCTTAGCAATATTCTTGTCATCTCGCTTATCATTGATATTATTTGTTAAATTATCATTAATTTGTTGCGTTGTGCGGTTCATTAATGTTACATAACCATCATTTTTAACATCACCTAAAGGATGAAGTTTAACAAATGTACTTCTAATAATACCATCAGATTTTGAAACATTTCTAATAGCTTCATTCAACTCATTAACATCTAAATTGTAATCAATATTGTATTTAATACCATATATTGCATCAAGATATTTACTTAAATCATCAATAAATTTTGATTTTAATGTTTCTAGGTCGTTTTCGCTATATATAAAGCTTGCGCCTTTTATTACGCTTAAATCTTTGACTTTTACAGCTCCATTTATAATTATTTGCTTATTTAAATCATCAATAGGCTTTTTATCAGTCGTATTGCTGAATGCAAACGCTTTAGTGCCTTGACTTCTATTATTAACACCGTAAACATTAATTAAGCCTTTATGTATTTTTCCATCTCCTACTACCACATCTCTTATAGTTTTATTAATTTCCTCAATATCAAATGTGTAATCCTTATAAATTGTTAGCTTTTGCTTAGCTAGATATGCAACTACATCATTAATAAGCGAATTTCTTAGTAAATTCATACTATTAAAACTATAAGAATGCTCTTCTCAATTAGGAATATTATCTAAATCAATAATATCTACCAAATCATCTTCAATTTCTTTATTAGTTTTATTACTGAATTCAAAAGCTTTAGTACCAGTAGATATATTATTTATTCCATAAATATTAATGTATCCACTATGCTCAACATTATCGCTTTTAATTACTTCTCTTAATGTTTTATTAATTTCATTCAAATCGAATTTATAATCCTTGTTTTGAATTAAATAATATTTTTCAAATAAGTAATTACTAATTTTGTTTATTAATTTATTTTTAAGCACTGAAAGCTTATTCTCATTGAATTTTAAGGATTTTAAGCTATCTATTTGATTTAAGTCAATTAATTCTTTTGTATTAGCATCAATATTAGTCAATATATTTATAGTTGTAGTATTTTTCAACATCGCATTTTTACCAATTAATGTTGCTTTAAAAGAGCCTTTTCTTTTCAAAATGCTTAACATTAAATCACTATTTATGGTAAAGTCAATATCATTAGGCACGCTGATATTGTGTGCTTTTAACTGATTATTGATTTTTGTATATAATTCAGTTAACATTTCAGTATTACTTGCATTTTTAATTGTAACTTCATTTAATACAATTTTACTTAAATCAATTTCTTTATCATAAATACTATGTGCAGTGTTATATACTTTTACTAATACACGCCCATTTTTACCTTCTTTAGCAGTTAATTCTAATGTAGAATATTTGCTTCCAATACCATCCTTATTTAAAAGCAATTCAACAAATTTTCTTTCATTAGCTACAGTATCTAAATTTTTAATTTCATAATCAACATCAAGAATTAGAGAATTGTAATAGGTTACAATTTTTTCTTTTATTAACTTTTTAATCTTTTCAACATCAGTTTCACCATTTAAATTTATTGTTAATTCACCAAAATTTTCGAAAATATTTTTGGTATTTTGCTTTTTACCTTTCCCAAATTTACCAGTAATATCAATCATAAAAGTTGAACTACCGGCAAGTAAATATTTATCTTGAAATTCCGGTTTCAAAACGATGCCAAATTTTACGAAAACATTATTTTTTTCTTCTGTAGCAATCAGTTTGTCTCAATCGTTAAAGTTAATAAATCATTTTTCTTTATTGCTTAACATTTTATTGCTATATTCATCAGCATTCATACTATTGCTTAATTCATTTTGAAAGTAGCTAGCATTTCAATTTAGCGTGATAACAGTTTTATTAATCCCATTAATTTTTAATGGTATCGATATTGTTTCGCTACTGAGTTTGTGATTAATGTTAAATGAATTTAGTTTTAAATGCAAAATAACATTATTATTATCATCAAATGTTACATTATCTATTTCTACATATTGACTACCTTTAAAGTTATCAAAAAAGTAGTTTTTAATATCATTGAATTTTCACGTATCATTTGTTTTAAATTTTTCATTAAATTCTTCTTTAGTAAGCACATTATATTTCTTTAGCAATGGTGTAATTGCAATATATGCATTAAATTTTTCATTATTATAAATAGCATTCATAAACAATTTATAATATTCCATGACATCTTCATATTTTAAAGAAAATATAACATCATCTTTTAATTTATATTTATCTGAGATAAAGTTATACATCTCAGCACCAACTTTTGAATTTCAAAACGGGATTAAGTATTTATTTTGCACATTATCTGTAAATAAGCTTTGCGGATTTGTTTTTTCATCAATAAGCACAAATTTAAAGTTCGAAATTGCGTTTTGGCCATCTTGAACAATTAGGTATAAACCACTTTCACTAAAATAATTATTTTCCGAACTTTGATTTATATCTGTTTCAAACTCGCTATTGTATCCTAAAACATCGCTATCACTAAATATTTTAAAGATATGCACATCTTTTGTATCACCAATATAAGATTTTAATCCACCCTTACCAAGTACTACAGCTTCGGCAATAAATCCAGCATCTTTTAATTCCGGCTTAAATAATGTTTTTGCTCCATAAGGCAATAAAGTTTTTAAGTAATAGTTATATTCACTACTTCTTTCATCATATTTATGCTCTCATGACGAAATATAATCATTGTCATTTTCAGTATATTTTTCATAATCATCCCCTTGATTAAAGCCTTCAGATGGTACTCAAATTATTTGCTTTTTAGTACCAGTTTTAACATCAATACTTGCATCATAAAGCTCGTTAGGTATTTTATGCCCTTTTTCGTCTTTAATTTCATTTCCATCTTCATCTATTTTGTATGGTGAAATTAATACTTTTTGATGATAATTTTCATCCGGATTTCAAGCATATCATTTAAAATCTTCTTGAATGCTTTTAGAATTAATTACAAGTATCTTTTCATATTGCTTAACTAAATTCTTATCTAAATTTCCTTGACCATCATATGAATAAATTTCAATTCTATATTCATTTTTCTTATGTGAATTTTCTTCTGTTTTTGCTACTTCTTCTCCATTAGCATTTACGGTTTGAACACCACTATCAAATACTCTTTCATTATCGTTAGCATTATTTCTATTATCTTTTAATTCTTCCTCGAAATATTTGTTTAAAACATCAATTCTTTTGCCATTGATTTTTAATACCTCATTTTCATTAACTGTTGTAAATGAAATTTTTAATGGAGTATGCACTTCGTATTTACCAAGATAACATTTCTTACCATTACACTTAATTTCTTTATCACCAGCAACTCTTACTAATTTATCATTAACTAATGCAGTTGTTCCAGTTTCAAAATCTACTCATTTACCTAAATCAATTGTTAATCTATTATCAACATTTTTTGACTTAAAGTATTCTGATGGAATAAAATTAACTTTTAAGTTTTTATAAATTAAATAGTCACCTCAAGGAGATGTTAAATACAAGTTTATGTGAGTATTAGTAGCAATACTTGTTTTTAAAGAAATAATTTTGTCTAAACTTAAATGCATTTTGCTAGATAACTTGTTACGTATTGCGGAATTTACTCTTTTAATTTCTTCATTTAAATATTCACTATTAGCTTTTGTTGATTTTTCGTGTTCATTAGGTAATTCTGTATAAATATCACCCCCAGTATCAGTTGTAACATTCATCCCTTTTCTTCATTCACTTTTTAGTTCACTAACAAAATCGTTATATTGTTGAGCTATTTTATCAGCATTATACTTATCAATTTTTAAATTAGGTTCTTCATATTTAAAAGTAAATGATAGCCCTGTGATATATCACTTAGTTTCAGTAGATGTATAAGTTTTTCTACTATTTACTTTAGCATATTGTATTTCTCAATTAGTATCAAGTTTAGTATCAGTATCTGATAATTTTCATAGTTTTCATTTATCACTATTAATAAGTACATTTGTAGACCCAGAAAAAATTTTCTTCCCATTTGGGTATAGTACAGTTACATCCATACCTTGAATTAATTGTTCCACAAAATCCGGATGAATACTTAATTTACGCTTATAATTTGTTTTTGTACTTCAAGAACCTAAACTCTCTGTGCTGACTATAAATTCGTTATCATCAAGTAATTGCATCCCTTGATAAATATTGTTTTCGCCAAATTTTAAATAAACAGTATCTCCAATTGACTTAATTTCACTATTAGTTGACCAACTTCACCCAGAACTACCAATTGGTCGATTTAATATTTTCTTTCGCATATCAGCCAATGCTCGTGAAACATCATATTCTCCGGTAGGTATATCATAGTTGATGAATGCGGATACAAAATAAGGTACAGCACCAATTGTACTTGTGCCTAATAAAATTAGATTTTTAACTTTTTTATTCAAATATTTCATCATCAATTTCATCCTTTAGAATTTCACTATCAAATTTTTGTTCAATATCATAATTTTGAAATGTATTGAGTGTTTCTTCTCGTGTTTCATCTAATTTCTTGCGTTTTGTTCATTCTTTTTCTCTTTCTTGTAACATTGCTTTTTTATGCACATTAATTTTTTCTATATCATCTTTTGTGATGTTATATCCACATAATGCTTGTAATATTAAGTCGACTTTTTCGTTTAAAATTTTTACTTCATCTTCAACATTTTCTATTTCAGCAATAATATTATGTTGAAAAGGGCTTAATGATGCATAAAAACTTTTTCTAAATGAATAAAATAAGTCAGATTTAATATCCTTGAGAACAATTTCTTTTTCTTCATTAGCAAGCTGCATAGCTACCATATCGCTTAAATATGCACTTAAAGAAACTTTTTGACCAGCTAGTTGCTTTTTAAGCTTATTTAGTCGTGCAACATCATCGCCATTATAAAAACGTATTGTAGTCGCAATTCCAGTTTCTTTTTGTTTCTTCTCTTTTGCTCGCTTTTCAGCTTGTTTTACTTTAGCTAAATCTCTTTTAATTAATTGTTCAATTTTACTTTCTTTTTCATTCTGAGCTTCTTGTTCCTTTTGTGCAAGCTTGCTCATTAATTCATCTTCATTTATCATATTTCCCCTTTCAACTAATTAATTAATTTTTACCAAAATTACCTTGTTTAAATAAAATGCTCTTTTCAAAATCGTTGTAAAATACTTCAGCTTTTATTTTTGAATACTCGTGCAGTGACGTTAAATTAGTTCCAATATCAGCTTTAGCCAAGAAAGTAGTAATCGAATTATTTAACCCACCACTATTTTCATACAGCTTTTTAACAGCTTCTAAATCATTTTGTCTTAACCCAAAAAAGTAAGAATATTGAGAGTTCATCATAATAGCTTCAGCTTTTTTGCTTGCATCCGCACTAGCTAAGAAATCTGATGGATTTTGTGATGCAATAAGCATTCCAGCATTATATTTTCTAACAGTTTTAGTCATAAAGAATAATGCATCCATTGTATGTTTATTATCTTTAAATCGATGGAACTCATCAACAAGAATTGTTGTATTTACTTTCTTATCTAAGATAAAGTTATTAAATATCTTAGTTTGTAAATAAGAGATAAGCACAAATACAGCAACAGCTGATATTTCATCATCAGCAATATCTAATTTAGAAATATTAAAGACTATAAAGTCACTATCTAAATTCATATTTGTTTGCCCATTATAAATAAATTCATACTTACCATTATTTTCAAACAAGTATTCTAGCGTTTCAACAATATCAGCTAGCAATATTTGCTTGCTTGTAATGTTTTCTCCCTTAGGCAGTTTATATCTTTTTCCATATTGAATTAAATCACTCATTATAGGATATTTAAAATTACTAATCTCTTCAATAGTTTTAATCTTATAAACGCCCATTTCTTCATATAATCCTTTAACTAGCTTTAATATCATCATTATTTGCGCAGTCTTTCACTCATCGCAAATTAGTTTAAAGTAAGCCTCTAGTCATTCAAGATGTTTATTAATTATTAGTTTTACTCCTAAAGCATCAACCTCGTCTTCATCATAAAGTTGATATCTAATTTCAAGTGGATTTAATGTAGTGTTTTTACCACTTCCAAGGTCAATAACTTCACCACCAAACTTTTCACATAATTTAACATATTCGCCTTGAATATCTAAAATATATACTCTATTATTTTCGGCTAGTAATGAAAGAACTTCTTTTCCAAGAAAAGTAGATTTACCTTTTCCAGAACTTCCAAGCACAAAAGCATTGTAGTTACTTCTTTTACTACTATTTTTATAAAATCTATTAATAATAAGTGGCTCAGCAGTATCATAAGTTAATGATGCAATATTAATGTTTCCATCATTTACCATCGCATTTTCAAATGCTCAACCGTGACTTAAATTGTAAGAACTCATTTCCATTTGTTCTTTTAAATTATTTGTCGTAATTAAACAAGCTTGTGAATATGCTTCAAATTGTTTAAATGGTAAAGGATTTAAGTTTATTTTGCTTTTGCGTGCTTCTCTAAAGTTACTATTTTCAATTTCTTTTAATTCTTCTAATGAATTGGCTTTATTAATAACTAGAAATTGAACATCATAAAGTTTATTTTGATTAGTAATCAATTGATTTTGTAAATATTCAATCGCTTCAAGCTGTAATTCATTTGTCTTTTTGGCGTATTTTGATTTAATCCCGTTAATATTATCTTCAGTACGTTTTGTACCCTTATCTAGCATTATTGCTTGCATATCTTCGTTAAATGGAACACATTGTACAACAACTTGAGAGTT
This sequence comes from Mycoplasma paraquilae, assembly GCF_048284415.1. Classification (NCBI taxonomy): domain Bacteria; kingdom Bacillati; phylum Mycoplasmatota; class Mollicutes; order Mycoplasmatales; family Mycoplasmataceae; genus Mycoplasma; species Mycoplasma paraquilae. The sequence goes on along the minus strand of NZ_JBLVZU010000002.1, from coordinate 50,248 downwards.
ATTACTTAATAGTGGTAACATTCAATTGTTAGGTAGTTTTAATGGTAAATCGCTCATTACTTGTATGCTGTAAAATAACTCATTTTTCTTGAAATAATTCTTTTTAAAAATCATTTCATCCACAGTAAGCAGCTCATCTAAATAAATATGGTCATCACCTTCTCAATTTTCAGCTGAAAAATATTTTTCAATTGTTTCGTTATCGATATCAATATCTTCTTTGTTAGCTAAAAACTTAAACAGCTTTTCCTTTTTTAGTATTTCATTTAAAAGCCCCATTTTATCTAAAGCGTCTGAAACGTTATTTAAACTTTTAAAAACGTTATTTTTATTTTTAGAATATAGCACCAAATAGTATTTATCTACTTCATAATTTGTATCAAGTATTTCAAAATCTTGCATTCTAGCATCATAATATTTTTTAAAGTTTTCTTTGACTTCCTCGCTTGCTTTAGCTAATAAAATTTCTTTTTCTTTTCTATTCTTTTTAAGGCAATTAACATTATTAGAATAATCTTCTAAATCACGTAATCTTACAATACTCATTTGAGTTTCACTTGCATCTAAAATATCTGTAAATTGTTTAATAAACATTTCAGCATCATTTTCATCTTCGCTTCACGGATTATTACCACTAAATGCAATTACACCCAAATATCTTTTTCCACCCTTGATGTTTTTAGTTTTAATATACATTTCATCTTCGATATCTTCGTACGGAAACAGATTAAAAGTTGTATTACCTTTAGTACTATTTTTTGTATATTTTTTACTTGAAAATAAGTACATTAAGGCTCTAAAGCCTAGTACGTATGTTCTACAGTTATATTTTCTATTCTTAATAAGCAAAAAGCTAAATGAAATCATAAAAAATATTGTTAATATTAGTTTAAATATTTCATTTACACTTGATGGTAAGATAGTAAAACCTAGAACAAACGAAAGAACAGCTAGCGCCATAGCAACAGCAAAATCTCCAAGATTAAAATCTCGTCAAATTAAAAGCTTATTTTTATTATTACCTTTAGGTTGTAGCATCATCTTTTATTCCTCGGTTCCATTTATATTTTTTGTTTCATCACTTTTAATTTTTCCATCATAGTAATCTCTAGCGTTTTTTAATCCTTTTTCCATTCTTGCTTCTCTTGCTTGTTTTCAGTGGTTTAATTTACCTTTAAGTCCGTGATTATATTTTGTATCAAAGTCATTTAACTTTTGATTTGAATTAGCTAAATTGTTTTGTGCGTCAGTATATCCATCCAAATCTCCGGTTTTCTTATACATTTTGCTTTCAAACTTATTAGCTTTTAATTCTTGTCTTAAGTTATTTCTTCTTTCATTAAATACTTGTTTATCAGCTTTCACATTTGCTCGATTTTGTCTTGTGTTTTCGTGTAAGTTTCTAATGCGCTTTCTAGCTTCAGCTCCACTAATTTTTCCGGCTCTTTGCATATTTTTAATATCTTTACGTTGGCGATATACAGATAATCCAGAAGTTCCGTGTGTTGCAGCTTTAGCCATTACGGCTGCACCAGCTGCGCCAGCAATACCGGCCTTAGTCATCATACCAAGCGCTCTACCACCAGTCACAATTGATTTCATATCTTGCATTCCTTCTTTAACACTAGCACTTTCTCCAATAAAGTTCGCCACTTCAGAACCAAAATTTTGCATTGCTAAAGCACCACCAACATATAGTGCAACAGATAAAAGTATTCTTAATAAAAAGTTAATATTATCTATAGCATTAATATAGCTACCAGCGCGTGAAACAAATTGTACATAAATTTGTATTCCAATAAAGAATGCTAAAATTGCAAGTTGCTTTCCAATATATTGCGTACGTCATATCTTTAAGCGCTTACCATCATCGCAAATTGCAGCAGATATAACAAAAGGTGATATCATAAATAATCAAAACATTTGTAATACTTTACCAACAACTAGCATTATTCCCATAATCAAGCAATAAATTGTTCCAAGTGAAATCATTGCACCAGTAACAATAACCATTGCACCTTCACCTCAATTTAACTTATCATAGTATGTTCTCGGTATTACATATTCCCCTTCACTAGAATTCGAACCCCATTTATTTCATTCTTCAAATGAAATTCTATTAGCTAGCGCTTTTTTGTCATATAAAGAACTTCAAATTGTATCGGACAATGTAGTAGAACCACCTTCTCCTAAAATTACTCCAACAATTAAAGAAATAATCATATTAGCAACAAAAATAATAATTGGTATACCTATTAGATATAATGTACCAACAGCACTTCTTTTTATTGCTATTTTTACATAATTATCACTATCATCCATTTTTGCATAGTGCATTCGTACAACACTAAACATAACCATAAACACCCATAATATCAATGAGACTACAATAAACCGAACGAACATAAATGGAACTTCAGCACCATTTATGCCATCTTGTATTCTGACACCAAAGAGGATATATTGCGGTAAATCAATCGCTATTAATTGATATGCTTGCACTATCACCGAAATAAGTTTTAATGGTAATGCAACAAAAATGGTTGATGAAGTACTAAAAACTGAATAGTATAGCCCACCAAACATTTTTATTACCTCCTATAAATTAATTAAAGCACTTGTTACTAGTTCAGCTTTTGACCCAGTTCCATTCATAAATGCATTTTGCATAATACCAGTAATTGCACCAGTTAAAGCTCAAATGATTAAAATTGCAATAAATCCAATAAATACTCATTTAACCTTATCAAGTTGTTTCTTTCTCTCGTTTTCGTCTTCGCTTTTTGCTCCTTTGTAGAAAGCAATAGCACATATAATAGCCATTGCAAGCACAAATAAACCAGCTAAAGCTCCAAGTATAATATTTGCATATGTTTGCACTTGTTGTGCAATTTGTGAAATCCCAGTCGTGATAGTCTCACTGTTTCCACCTTCAAAAAATTTAATTAAATTGTCGTTCATAAGAACCTCCCTTTATTTCTTTAGTGATGAAGCACATTCTTCATCTAAATTTAAGTTTTCGTTTATGTTTAAAATATCTGTAGATATATTTAAATCTTTTAATGTTTCATAATATTCATCATTAGAAACATCTTTAATAAGATTTAGTAAGTAAATACATTGAATATCATTAATATAAAGAAAATTTAAATCATCCCTTATATTTGAGTATTCAAAAGTCTCGGCATCATCTTGACCATTTTCTATATATTTTTCATACAAGATACTATTATAAGCATCATAGTTATCCATAAAGTCACCATAATTATCCTTAATATCTTCTATGGAATAATGATAGAATTTAGCATTTTCGGCATCTTGTAATGCAACTTTTAGTATTTCAACATCTAAATTATTAAAATCCTTTAAATTTTTAATTCATTCTTTAGCGTTACTTAATTCTTCAGAATTTAAGCTATCTTTATAATCATTTTCGAAATCATTTAAAGCATTTTGAATTAGGTTTTTACGTTCATTTAAAATATCATCTAAATTAGATTTAAGCGCTTCGATATCTCGATAATTGTCCATAATCACCTACATTTTCATTCCGCAAGACTGTTCATTATCAAAATCTTCTATTTTTTCCTTATAGCCTTCATATCCATTTTGGCCAAGGTTATAATAAATTGATAATAAAAGTATTTCATTATCATTTGCATTAGGATACTTTTTATAAATATTAAGAATTTCCTCACTTAATTTAGCGTCTAAAAGGTTTTTAGTAATATAACAGCTCATTTCAAAAGGTTCTACATATTCATAATCATCATCCTTTTGATATGAAATAATTTCATTCATATTTATGATTTCATAAATAGTAAAGTTATTTCTTATGCATAAATCTAATTCGTCTTCAGTAATACCACGTTTTGTAAAAATATCTTCAGTAATGAATTCATCTAAAACATCATTTCAATTTAATTCCTCATTAGTGTTTAATAATCTATTTTCAATTAAATGAATTGATGAATTTAATGTTTCTAATCCTAAATCTAATAAATATTGTTTATCCATAATTACCTACATTTTCATTGATGATGTTTCTTCTTCATCCTCTTCTTGAGGTTTAATATTTTCTATAGCTTCATAATCTATATTTTCATTTCTTACATATTTACGTGTATTTTCTTCTACATTATTTTCTTCGCTTTCTACAACATCTTGTTTTCTTGCTTCACGTACAGCTTTAGTTTCTAAACAAGTAATAGTATCAGCAACAACCTCTAATTGTTTTTGGTTATAACCACTTGCATTAGTAAATACATTGCATTTAATCTTGCCTTGTAGCATAATTAACGCACCTTTTTCTAAATTATTTACTACATACTCAGCGCTTTTGTTTCATAATGTAACCGGTATAAAGTTAGTGCTTCCTTTTGTATCCACAGCAATATCAATTTTTACATATTGATTTCCTTTTGCGGTTTCTTGTAATTTGGGTTCATTTGAAATTCTCCCCATTAGTTTAATTTCATTAATCATAATATTTACCTCTTTTATTTTTTACGTTTAATAAGTAATCCAAGTCCAATTAATGCAGCTATACCACAAACCACAGTTGCACTTATTAATCCAGCAAAAATCGGATTTAATCCTTTGTTATCTTCTTGTGGTGTTATTTCAGCATCTTTAATAACTATTTGTGGTTTTGTATTTTTTGGCAAGGCATTTAATAAAGTTATCATTTCAGGTCTATTTTGTATTTTGTTGAAATTTTTATCAAACTTTTCACTAAAGACTGTGTCTTTATCTTCTTCAGTAAATGGTAATTTGCTCAATAACAATAATGCTTCGTGATAATTATTTACTAAATCATTGATGTTATCTGTTTCTAAATTTAAACTATTTAATTTTCCTTTTTGTTGTGATAAATCAATTTGTTTTGTTGTAGTCATATAATCAATAACTTTATTTGCCAGTTCTTTTAAGATAAAAGCAGATTGTTTAATCGTATTAATTTCTTCTAGCTTAAGCTCTAACTTACTTTTATCATCTGTTTTTGATATTTCCTTTAAAAAATTTTCATAATTTCTTACCATTGATGATAAAAAACTTTTTAATATCAGCAGTTTTTCACTATTATTTTTATTATTTAAATTAAGTTCGCTCACAATTTCGTTTTCGATATTGTGTAACTTCTCAATTTGCTTATTAGCTATTTCTGGTGAAATGCTAAATGATGATTTAATTGCTTTTAATTTTTGAATATAAGTGTCGAAATAAACTTCTTTAGTATCTGTATCATTATTACTATTTTCGATAATATATTTTATTTCCTTCAATGTTTCATTATCATTTAAATTGTTTATTATAAAGTCTAAAGGCACACCAGCATATCCTAACGCATATGCTCCAAAACTATGCAATGGAAATCAATGCATTGATACTGTATCAAAAATTTCTCTCATTTCATTTATTGCATTTTTGTTTTCTTTTATGCCTTCTATAAAAGTTTGATAATCGATAGATTTACCTTCAACGTTTCTAGATACATCACCAGTTTGTACTCAATAGAAATAAAAGTTTGCATCCATATACTTATTAAACGCATCATCAGTATAAATTTCTTCCGTGTATAAATCGTTTAATTTAATACTTATTAAATTTTTTAATCACTGAGTTGAAGAATTATTAAAATTAATTATGTCTAAAATATCATAATTTTTTTCGTCTGACAATCAAAGTTTTAATAATTTATATTGAGTTTTCAACATTTTATTATATTTTTCCATAACTACTAAATGCCTAGGTATTTCCACATCTTCAATATATGCGTTGCTAAGCCCACTAAAATTACTATCATTTTTAATAGCATTTGTTAGTTCATTATAATTGTTGAATTCTTGAATTTTTGAATTATAAGGGTTGCCACTTGAAATATAAAATAAGCTTTTAAATTCATCATAAGTTAAATATTTTTTAGAAATATTTATTTTTTCTTCAGCTTCTAATTTATTTTCATAATTAGTTTTAAAGTTATAGTTTGATTTTTTATAAGCAAAAACATTTTCTGTATCGATATTTTTAATATATTCATTTATTCTGAATTCTTTTATTCTATTTTTCTTGTTATAAAACATATCTTCAAAAGTCTGATTTGATTTAAATTTTCTTTCAAAATCTTCTTTTTGTTTTCTGATGTTTGGACTAAATTTAATTAATTCCTTAACTATCTCATCCATACTATTTCATAATGCTTTAACAGTTTCTTTGTTGCCGGTGTTGAATTCTTTCGCCATTAATAAATTAACAGTTTTTGCATATTGATATTTAGCATAATCGAATTTTGTGTTTCTAGTAATATCAAATCTCGTGTTAAAATCATTAATCTTTGAAGTTCTAGTACTCTTAAAATATTCTTTTAATTCATTAGGATTAATTAACAACTTCACTAGTTTATCATTGATATCGGTTTTTAGTAAGTCTGATATTTTATTTTTTATATCAAAATAGTCATTTTGCTCATCATAAGTTTTTGCAAAAACTGTATTTTTAATATTTTCTTTGTAATTTGTATAATATATTTCTGTTTTGTTTGTTCAACGACTTTTCTCTATCTTTTCATCACCATAAGCCTGACGAATATTTTCTTTAAGACTATCAATGTAAAAATCTAGTATATTTAAATATTGTTCAATGTAAAGTGGCTTGAAGTTTTTTACAATAACCTCTGTTTCTGGCACAATAATCAGCTTTTCAATTTTCGCTTCTTCATTTATAGTTGTAGCAGACATTGTAGCAATCGGTGTAACTACACTCATTCCAATTAATGGAAACATAAATCATTTTTTAAATTTCATTTTGTATTCCTTTCATAAAATAAAAACCTCATAACACACAAATAAATTCTTGTATGTTATAAGGTTTTTTAAATATTTTTCTTCATAAGCTCAGTTAAGAACTTATTTCTAATATCTCTATCTTCTAAAATGATTTTTTCTTTAGTTTTAATGTATGGTGACTTATATTTATTATTCTGTTTCATAACCAAATAATTCAGTTGCATATTGATAAATATCTTTTTGCTTGCTTGCTAATGCTGTATCATTAGGCACGCTAGGCTTGCTTGCCCCAGTACTTTTTTCTAGTGCTGTTCAAATAAGTTGATATTTATCTTCTTTATTACCATTTTTGAATTGTTCGTTGAATGATGCTCTAAAAAATAAGGAGCTTTTTGTTTCATCTTTTTCATCATACATTAAAGGAAGTGTAACGTTTTCAAATTGTTCTTTAGCTCATAAGTATGTGTCTTGATAATCACTTGCTCGTGTATATTGCCCACCAGCAAATAATGTTAAATCATAATTCTTAAAAGTACCATCTTCACGTGGAATAGTAGTTCCTACTATCATTTTTGCTTGTAGATACTCAATTAATCTGTTGTGATACTTGTTTAAAATTTGTCTGTTTTCTTCTTTTGCTAAATGTTGTTTAATAGTTTCATCTTCTTGCTTATTACTCATCGTAATTAAGAAATCTAAATAATCATTTAACAATTGATATTGAAGCATTTGCATTTTGATATAACTTGAAGATATTAGATTAAGATAAAGGTTCATATCATTGCCATAAGTATAGTTAGGATGGTCTGGCTCATTTGGCCCCATATTTAATGATGTAAATGCTACCGACACATCATCAAAAATATTTGTATTTCTTGTTAAATCCGTATATCCATTTATCAGCACTTCTAATGTGGAGCGCACATAATCACCATTAGGGTAACCATATCAGCTACCCTTAGGTGATGTATACCCATTTTCATTTCATCATCTTTGTGCCAACGTTAATGATGATGTTAGAATTTGATTAGAATATTGATTAGTAGTAGAATAGTAAGAAAAGATATCTAAATCTTTTACACTATTTACTAGGATATTTCAGCTTTCAACTTTATATTGTTCAGTTGGCTTATTTAGAGCAACAAGATACTTAGCACCATATTTTGTGCTATCAAAATCTGTTTTTGTGCTAGGATTTAAAATTTCTTTTAATTTTCCTAGTAGCATTTTGTATTGTTCACTAGTAGCATAGCTTCCATCTTGTTTTTTTACTAATTTTCCATTTTTAGTAAAATCAAGATTTCTAACATATTTTGAAATGAATGCAATGGATGGAATATTTTGGGAAATAACTCCATCGCCAGCAGTGTTTACTTCAGCAATATATGTACCAAGATTTAAATCTTGCTTTATCTTTTGTTCCATTCAGCTATTTTCTTCAGCTACAGCTTCATAGTCATATCTTCATTTTTCTCTATCTTGATAAGTCTTTCAAGTATCAGAATTATTTAGATAATAAGTTTTATCTTTATATGCGAATGTATCGCTTAATACTGGCGCTTCAATTTTGTCTCCACCTTTTTCTAAAGGTGGATTTTCTTTATTTTTATCTTTTTTTCCATCACCTTTAGGTTTGTAAGTATCAAAACCAATTTTTCAAACAAAATCTTTATTACAAGACACAGCACTAAGTGGTGCTATTAATGCGCCACATAAACTAAAAGCTAATAATCATTTTCTTTTCATAAACTTCCTTTATAACTAAATTTTATCATTTTAAAATTTAAAAACCTTATAACATTGTTTTTATATAATACCTAGCACTGAAATTGTTATAATCGCAATTAAGAATGCTAAGAATATTGCTAAAGCACTAAATAAAATAATTTGTGCCTTTTTGTTCTTAGGATTAAAGAAATTATTTAGTCCTTTTTGACTTTTTTCTCTATTTTGATTTTTGATAATTTTATTTTCAGTAACATTTTCTGTTACTTCATTTTTCTTTTCTTCCATTTTTGCCTCCATTAATAGAATTCATCATATTGAGTATTTGTTTCAGATGAAGCATTTTTTTCGTTGTTTTCAACTAATATTTCAGTTTCATAAACTTCATCTTCTAAGCTACTGTTTTCATTTTTTAAATCAGTAACTTCATTTAATTTTTCTGTTTCTTGAGTTTCAATTTCTTCTTTAATTTCTATATTTTCATCAGCAACATTTTCAATTGCTTCTTCTAATGTTTTTGTTTCGATAATATGAATTTCATCAGCAATTACTTGTTCCTTGTATTGCTTCTTTTCATTCTTATCAGTAAAAATTGTTTGGTTTATGTGTCCGATAATTTCTATAAATTTATTTTCTTTATAGAATTTTTCAAAATGTTCAGCAGTTTTCCCAAATGCAGTAACATTTATAAAATCATAGCCTTGCCCATATTCTTTTTTACATCTGATTTGAAATGTATAAACCATCACTTTATCACTTGTAATTTTTTTAACTGAGCTTTTCGCAATTGAACCACTTAAAAATAATTTATTCATATAATCTCCGTAATTTATAGTGCAGATGAATGCTTTTCTTCACTTTTAGCTATCATTTTTTCAATATCTGATAAATGTTTAATTTCGAAATCTTCTTTTTTAAATTGACTTGTATTTACAACTATATAGGTATTTTTAACAGTAGTATTTATGAAATCTTTTATGTTTTCTATGTTATCTTCGTCATAAAATGCGCTATAGTTATCTTTATAATCTGAACCATATTTTGATTTAACAATTAATTCAAAATTTTTACCCATTAATCCAAAAAAACCATTTGCATCGATAATATTAGGTTCCTCCAAACTAATATATTCGCTTTGTACATACCCCTTGTCATACATTTCCACAGGTATATCTAAATCAGCATAAAATTCAAAATTATTTATAGTATCTTTATTAAATACTAATGTAACAATATCATTATCATTTTGCGTATTTTCATAGGAAATTTTAAATTCAAATGTATCATCAACATATCCTAATCGATAAGCTTCTTGATAATCACAAAGGCTGAGAAGTTCATTCTCATCCCTAAATTTATTTGCTGCCTCAATATAATACTCAAAGTTCACTTTTTTATCGATATCATTTCAATATTCATCGTGTAATATTTTTGCATTACAGCTCATATTATTCAAAAAAGCTTTATATTGCAATTTTGCTAAATCATCTATATCCTTAATATCAAAATTGTTTATTCCCATATTAATCCTTTCTAATGTTTAATATTTCCAAGACAAATCATTGAATTCATTTTTTCTTCGTAATCAAAACCATTTTTGTTCAATACATCATAAGTAGCTACTAATAAGCGCTCATTATAAGAAATATCAACTTCATCATATTTTTCTCATAATTCTTCTTGTGTTTTTTCTAATTCATCTAACAATATGCTTTTGCACATTTGAATGTAAATTTCTTCATCTGTGCATTCGAGTGCATCTATTCCACTTTTTGCAATTGTTTTTACAATTGTTGATGGATAATAACTTTCAATTTCATTCATTCATACATAGTAATCACTTTCATTAAATAATTCTTCGTATGAATATTTAAAAGTTTCGTTTACTATTTCATCAACGCTTAACTCTTTCTTAGAATTCAGCATTTTTTCTTCAATATCACCTAATGCTTCATTTAACTGGTTAAAAACTGTTTTTCTAATTTTGCCTTCTGACGAGACTACAAATTTAACTTTTTTCATAAGTCAATACAAAATTTTAGAAGTGTCTCATTCATCGTCTACTTTCACTTTTTCTAAAAAAGTAATAAAACTGTCTATTATTTCTTCTCTTTTTTGCATACAAACTTTTCCTTTATTTTTTCTGAGTTTTGTTTTCATTTAACTCAGCGTATTTTTCTTGCATAATTTTTTCGAAATCTTTATGCATTGTTCCACTAATTAATTTTTTTGCTTTATTAAATTGATTACATCTTTCGGACTTTGAGTATTTTTCAAAATACCTTGAAATCTGTCCGCAATTATAAGGTTCAAACTTTCTTGAAATAAAATTAATTGTTTCATTAGCAGCTTGTAATTTTGTTAAATCAACTTGATTAATAAATTCATTTATGTTTTCTTCTGTAGCAATTATTGGTGGAAGACCTATAATTTTACATAGCATCTCTTTTTCACTAGGGACATATCTTAAGTATTCGCTAGTATCTTTTGCACAATATTCATAGGCATAAAAATATTCATCTAGCACTTTAAATACATCAGCATCAGCATCATTTCTATTTTCTAATGCATCAATATATTTGTTAAATATTTCACTATTAAAATTAGTTTTCATATTATCTTTTTTGACTTTGACCTAGTTCGCTACGAATTTTTTGTGATGCATCATCAACTAAATAGTCATATCTAAGATAATCTTTAAATTCATCATAGCTTGCTCAATTATTATTTATTCTCGTTTCATAAACATCAAGTTCAACCACTTGAGGCTTATTTACCCCAGCACATAAACCTTGATATTGAAATGCAATATCTTCTCAACCAACTACATCTCAATTTTCATCTAATATCTTTTCAAAATGTTCCATATCGGTATATACCTTGTTATCATATTGATATCTAGCTACATAATTTTCGAAATCATCTTCGTCAGTAATTATTTCATCTATTTGTTTTAACTCACCAAGTGAATGCTTTTCAAATATTTCATCAAAATCATCTACAAGGTAAATTTTTTGTAAGATTTCTAATTTCATTCCATCAGTAAATGCAATTTTTGAAAATACATTATCCATATTTTCTAATACATCAGCAAATTCTTCCTTTTCTTCATTATCAAAGGTATTGCTATATGCATCTATTTTGTTTTTTATGTAATCTAATTCTTCTGTCTTATATCTCATATTTTCTCCTATTTACTATTTTTTGGTGTACTTGATAAATTTTCGATATCTTGTCTAATTTGATTAATTTTTTCTTTGTAGTCATAACCATTATCTTGCATTAATTCATATGCACATAATAATAAAAGCGATTTATCATCTATGCTTGAATTATCAGCAAATTTTTTAACATACATAGAACAAAATTTTTCATTTAATGCATTAGCTAATTTTTGCTCAACAGCAGCAATATGAATTAGTTCATTATCAAATTTATCAATATCTAAATGAGATTTATGAAATACTTCATTTATCTCTTGAAAACTATCAAACTCAGCATCTAATTCTAATTTTGCAAGCTTATCTGAAAAAGTTAAACTACCATCTTCCATTGGCCGAGAAAACGAAACAAAAGCTATTTCTTCCGCTGAAGTTATAGTTCCGTCTCATACACCTCTTTCAATTAAATTAATAGAATTATTAAGTTCCGCAATTCCATAATTTAGTAATCTATTTTCTTTTCTAATGTTATTTTGAATAAAACTATTTAATCTAAGATAAATAACATCCATATCAAAATACTCATCTTGTTTAATCCATTCAATTTGATTTTCGAGACTTTTTATTAATTCGTCTCTTCTTTTCAAAACTTTTTCTTCAGTATTATTCATCACTCTCCTTTATTGATTTTTGTATTCTTTTTGTATTTGTATCCTTAAAAAACATATCTACTACTTCATCATCTGTTAAAAATGTTTCTCATTTTAATACATATCCATCAATTTCTTTTTCAACCTTACTCAAAAAAATAAATCCTTTATTATGTTCAAGTAATGTTTTTCTTAATTCAGAATTAATCAATGAATTAAATGTAGCATTTACACCTTTTTCTCTTAATCCAATATCTAACTTTTCTTTCAAATCTTGAATTTCAAAAATATTATTTTCTAATAGTCAAGCCTTAAATTCATTTATCAATCTTCCATTATCAAGTAAATTTAGTTTATAACTAGTTTGTTGCATTTTCATCTATATCCCTTTATCAGTGGTGATATCTAGTCAGTATTGGCGTGTGTATTTAAAGAAATCGAATTTAAGTGTAGCTATATCCTTTAATTCTTTATTTAGTTTCTTATTGCTCATTAAGTCAATAGAACTGAATATAAAATTTCTAAATCTTGCAATATCTTTTTTTGTAATATCTTTAATTTCATAAACAGTTTTTTTGTTAATTAATGATGCAAAGCTTATGCTATTACTTGTAATTTCTAAAGCATCAAGCACATCATATCAATCTATGTAACCCTTAATTTCTTTGACCACTTCTTGGTCAAATAGTTCATTAAAATCTTTAATACTACACTTTAGCTTTAATCCCTTATGTTGTATATATCCCATATTATTCCTCCTTAATCATATTTACAAACATTCGAATAACTTGATATTCATCTATAACACTTAATTTTTCCAAAAATGCTTCGACATATAAAAAGTCACTAATCTTAAGTTTCTTGTATAAGTCTATATAATCAAAATAAAACAAATATGCTGAACACAGTCCATTTTGCTTTAAGTCCTCATCTACAAGTGCTTCAAAATCTAAATGCAAATACAAGCTACTGATTTCACAAAAATTTTTAAAATCAGCTTTTAGTATTCCGTTATTAAACTCATTAAGTTGTTTTAGGCTGACTATCATTTAGTACTTCCTTTAAAATATCAAGTACTTCCAAATACAATGCTTCAAAATTTATTACTTTATCTCAGATATCTAAACCAAGAAATTCCAAGTCATCAATATATGCCCCATATAACACATCATTAACTTTGCAATAAATCTTTAACATCTTTTGCATTAGAATAATTTCTGATTTTTTCTTTTCTAATTCTAATTGCATATTGTTTTCTAGTTTACGAGCCATTAAATATCACAATGCATAATAACTTCATTTATTATCCAACCCATTTACATCATCTTCAAAATCTCTTGAAACATAAATTTTTTTATTTTCTAAATCGATTATTCCGCCGTAGTTTTTAATATCTTCGTTAATTTTGATATTGTATCCTTTAGCTTCCAATTCTCTTTTAAATCCTATTAAAGCATCAACCTTAATATCTCTATCGATATATCTAAGTTTCTTGCCCGCAAGGTCTTGTGTAATGTTAATAACATCCTTTAAATTAATAAGTTCATAGAAAAATATTTTATTTTTTCCCTCATCTTCTAATGTATAAGTACCAAGAGCTTGATATATATTTTTATCAGAAATGGAATTTATATAACTTGCTCAATTATTTTCTTCAATTTGAGCCTTAAAGAATATATAGCCTTGTTTTAGTGATAAGTCCATTTTGCTTTTTGAATATAAATAAATTAAAGTTCAAACATTAAAGACGTTGAATTGATATGCGATAAAAGTCAAAAAAGACATCAATTCTCTCCGATTTGAAAATATCTTTTCCGCATATTGTTTTACAGTATCGATATATTCTTTTGTGTGTTCTCTTTTTTGCTCAATTGATAAGTCATCATATCTACTTAAATCCAACATTTCTTCTTGCTCCTTCTAGTAAAAAACTTCAAGCACTGTGTTTATATTTATTCAATAGTTCATCAATGTTTTCTTGCTCGATTTCATCCGCTACATTATGCAAACTAAAAGTTTCAAAATCAAATGCTTTTGTAATTAATTCATCTTTTACATAATCATTTTCATATGGAATTAGGTCCTTATGATACTCATAAAACATTTTAGGAGCCACCATTACCGGTTTATTACCAGCAGTAAAGATAATTACATTTTTTGTTTTCTTATTTTTCAATTCATCAACACTCATTAAATCTTTTTCTTGCTCAGATACATTTTCACTTTTTCCATTAGAATTTGTGGTAATTGATTTTCTTTTAATAATCTTTTTACCGAGCAGTTTAGAAATTGTTTCAAGTGTATTAATCGAATTAGTTTCTAAATAGTAAAGTAATCTAGCTTGATTTTTAATCAATTCATCTGTTTTATCCCTACCACCATATTTTGCAAGCTGTTCAAAATCTTGAAGTACAATGCAGAAAAATATTTTTCTAGAACGTGATATAGCCATTCAATTTGCAATATCAACATTAGGAAGTGAATTGAATTCTTCTAGCATAAATCTGAGTGGAGTTTTTAATTTCCCATTTGATGTTTCTTGTGTTATATCAATTGCATTTTGATATAGCTGAGTAACAAATAGCGAAATAAGAAATCTCATTTTTGTTTTAGCATCATTGTATTTAATGTAAATAGCGAATGGTTGCTCACCTCTTAATAATTCTTTTACATCAAATGTATCATTACTTGTTAGACTTGAAATTTCCGGAGATGCAGCGAAAGGAGCGCATAAATCTGAAGCATTAAATAAAGCTGATGTTAATGTATCTTTATTAGTATTAAAATAAATTTCTCAGCTAGCATAAAGCTTCTTTCATTCATCGTTTTTATATCTATATTTTTTAAGTTTCTCAACCCATTTTCCTTTTTTAAAATTGTTTTCGCTAATAAATTGCATCGCATTAGCAATTGAAAAGTCATTTAGTTTAAAATTATCATCTTCAAGTGAATATAGCAGCATAAATTTAAGAACCAATTCAACGATATCAACACCTTTTCTTTCTCAAATATCATTTTCATTTTTATTTTCAGATATAGATTTGGAAACAGCATTCATAACGTCGCTTATACTTTCATATGCACGTGATATTTCATACTGTGTGATTTCATCTTTTGGTTTATTATGAACTTGTTCTCAAGCAAGTTTAAGTGGATTTCATTTAATAGATTTTCTAGTGTCAACTAAATCAAAAACAACAATTTTATATCCATTATTTTTAAGTATATTTCCACTCGATGCTAATATTTCACCTTTAGGGTCTGTGATAACTAAATTACTTTTAGACTTTACACTTGCAAGGTACTCAATATTAGGTAATAATATTTTTTGAGTTTTACCACTACCAGCTGTTCCTATCACGATTGCGTGAGTATCATTATCATTAGCATAAAAGCTTCCTTTAATTTTTCCTAAAGCAAAACCATTTACGCCACCTTTAAATATCTTTCTAAATTTATTTCAATTTCCAGTTTTAT
Organism: Mycoplasma paraquilae; assembly: GCF_048284415.1. Lineage (NCBI taxonomy): Bacteria > Bacillati > Mycoplasmatota > Mollicutes > Mycoplasmatales > Mycoplasmataceae > Mycoplasma > Mycoplasma paraquilae. The sequence goes on along the minus strand of NZ_JBLVZU010000002.1, from coordinate 34,450 downwards.
TTTCTTCGTTATATAATCAGCCTTCGAATTCCTTATTATCCCCTTTTCTGTTTTTAAATTGTGGGAATAGAACAAGATAAATAAAGCAAGCAAGTGAACCAATCAGTGGAATTAATACATTTCAAACTCGATATATATACCACTTATCAACTGTTCAAATGATTTTTACCCCATTTCAAAAGTTAGTTTCTTTTAATACTCACTCCTTAACAACATTGCTTCCCACAACTATAATTTGTAAAATCACAAACATAGCAAAAGTTAATACAAATGGAGTTAAAACAAAACTTAAAAACAATTTTATTATTAATCAAAATTTATTATTTTTCGCCAGCATTAGTTAAGTACGTCCTTTTTAAAATTTCTTATTGCTTGTTGCTTTTTAATTCATAAAGCACGATTAGCTTCTCACTTTCATCTTTTAATAATTCAATCAATTTCACTTTTTCTTTTTTGAGGTACATAATAATCAATGTAATTTTTAGTTTCTAAAGCATCAATTGTTTTACAAATAATATTGCCTACCTGTGACATAAACTCATCATTTTCCTTTTCTATAAATGAATTAACATAATTGTCTAAAAATTCAGATGGATACTCTTTATCTTCAATTTCATTAAGTGCATTCTTATAACTATCAACATAATGTTTAAACTCTTCATTATTTCTAATTAAGTAATTAAATATTTCGAATACATTTTGCTTATTAGTTTCACTTAAATTAGCAAATGTTTTATTATCCTTACTATTTAATTCAGCCTTAATTTCTTTAACTTTATTTAAACAAAGCAATTCATCATTAAACATTTTGAGTGAATTCTTTAATTCGTTTTTGATTTCTTTTCTTTTATCTCAAATTTCCTTTTTGGATTTTCTTATTTCATTAATTGAAATTTGATTTGAATTCATCGTTGCAATTGCTTGAACTTCAGCTTTAAACATTTTTTCAAACATAGTTAATGAATATTTGTTAAATGCGCCTTTTGGTCTATATATAAACTTTCCATTTTGCTCAATGTTAGGCAGTTTTTCTCAAAAACTTAAATGAATATGAGGATTTCCGGTGTTACAATGTATAGCTCAATACCCAGTAATATTATTTGCGGATAAATTATTTTTTCTTAAAAGTGTTGGTAATGTTTTGTTTAAAGCATCATTTCATTTTTCTTTATCAATAAAAAAGTACTTTTCACCATCACTACCTAAATTAATAATCATTTCTCAAATGTGTTGGTCTTTTTTAATTTGACTAAAATCAGTTTTTATATTATCTATAGGTATATCATCAGCTTGTTCAAATAATTTATAAGCTCCACTCTTATTGCTTTTTAGATTTTGCTTATTACGAGTGTTATATCAGTCTTTAAATGTTAAATTAGGTGCTTTATACATATTTCATAAAGTATCTGTATCAATATCGTCTTGCACATATACAGCATCACTTCTTGTAATGTAGTCAATAAAAGTACCACTTGCATAAAAATCATAATCGTGTACTTCATTTTGCCCTTTAAGCAAACTTTTAGATAATCCTCATTTAGTGAATTCAAAAGATGTGTAATAATTATCCATTTATATCAAAGCCTATTTCTCTAGAAATAACCTTACCAATATTCACTGTTATGTTACTAAATGCAAAGTTATTGTCTTTTTTAATAAGTACACTTATAAATTTAGTGATATCTGAATTGTTATCTAATTCAAAATTAATAAAATTATTTTCGAAAGAGTAATTAATATTTTTAATATTAACATTAAGTTTAGATGCAATTTTTTTAAAAAACTTAACTATTTCAAAATGTCTTGATTTTTCGTCAATATCATTATTGATATTAATTCATTTATTGTAAAAATCAGTAATATTAAAATTCTTAAAATTTACTCAAACAAAACTTTCTTCTATTTTAGAAATAACTTTCATAAATCACCTTCTATAATCATTTTCTATAACTAACAAATTATCACTAAACAAGCTTCAAGGCTTGAGCTAAAATAGTATTAAATTTATTTAATACTTAAGGATAATTTTTGTACTGTTAGAAACTTTTTAAAGCTAATATATTTATGAACAGCTGACTATTCGCTGTTCTTTTTGTAAAATACTGTAATCCGGACTTGATAAATTTAACTATTTTGTTTTTGTGACTTTTTCAGTAAATTTTATTTTTGTGTTGTGATTTTCTATAAAAGTAACATCACCCGTTCTTTCGAAACCGAGTTCAGTTATATCCATCAGTCTTATGTAAAGAATATTCTAAATCACAACAGTGTTTACACAGTTGTTTATCAATATTAAATTCTTCATCATTTAACATTTTTTCTTCAAGTTCTTCTTTTGTATATGTTTCGAAAACAGGTTTATCTAATTTGTATGAATTTTTTTCAGTGCAAAAAACATCATTGAAATCACAATTCAATAAAACTTCAGAAATCAATTTAAGTTGTTTATATATTGTTACTCTACTAATTCCAAGAAATCTAAATGCTTTGTTAGGTAAGTCAACGTTTTCTAAATCTTTCTTACTACGTACTTTAACTAACATTTTTTGGGAAATTCATAATGTAATAAAATTCCCAGCAAATAATAAATTCCATTTAACATCATTATCAATTGAAATATATTTTTCACCATATTTTGCATATTGAATTTCATCATTAACTTTAAATTCTTTTTTAGCTTTCTTGATGATTAAATTATTTGCGACTAAATATTTTGTAGCACCTCAAAGTGTATTCAAACTAATTCCGTATTCTTCACTCATTTCTTTAAGTGAAATACATTCATTGTTTTCTTCTTTGTGTTTCATTAGCATTAAAACAAAAAAGTACATTTTTTTGTGAAAAAGCAAACTAAACTCTCTGTTAACACAAACTTTCATACCTTTAAGTGTATTAATAGCTTTATCATTCATATTAACGTAATCTTTAGCATCAAATTTTGTGTTTTCCATAATTCACCTCACTTTTTCATTTACGCAAGGCTTAATTAAAAAGCCCTACTTCTTTTTTGAAGTAGAGCTACACACTCATTTTTCACGGTCCCAATATTTTATTAACGAAATAAAAGACATTTTATCTATTCCTAATATTTATTATTATGAATTGCACATTTCGCAAAAAGAAATTAATAAATCTTCCATAGAGAAAAAAATTAATAGAATTGGACTCGAAAATATATTTTTAAGCAATTATAAAGAATTAGATAATAATATTTTTAATAATAAAAAAGCTATTAATTTTATTGTGGAATCATGTTCGCTATGCGATAATGAAAAACATAAAAACATTAATTGCACAACTGTTATTGGATACACTAAAAAAGAAGTTGATTTAGAATGCAAATACTTAAATTTATATGATTTAGGTCAAAAGATAAAAATCGACACAATGTCTGAGAGCATAAAGCTATTAAAACGTGGTGGTAGCACTGAAGCGTTTCCTATTCTAGAATATATCCTAGGTTCTAAAAATACAAAAATGCCAGATAATAGCTGAAATATCGACGAAAACAGTTTGATTTATAGTAAATATATTAAACAATTGAATGAATCTCAAAGAAAAGCTTTTTTAATGTCAATTGATGGTTCACCAGTTTCATTAATTAAAGGTCCACCAGGTACAGGAAAGACATTTGTCATAAATGCTATTGTTGAATTCATAACAAAAGAGTTAAGAGAAAAAGTTGTCATATCGTCACAAACACATATTGCAATTGATAATGTTTTGGAAAAGCTTTTTTATAATAGTGATCCAATAATTCCGAAAAGAATAACAAATAGAAAAAACTTATATGATGGTGATTATTTAGATAAAATTTTAGCTAAAACATTTCCAAAATTATTAGAAAAAAATTTAAGTAATAATACTTTAGATAAAGAATATAAAAATATTATTGAAGACTATTTGGATATCAAATTTGATGGAGATCATAAATTTATTTTTTCTAAAGAATTTTCAATCGATGACTTTTCGGTTTTAGGTGTAACAACAACTTCATCAGCAATAACTGGAAAAAAAGGATATGAAACACTTGGGGGATATGATTGGCTGATTATTGATGAAGTCTCAAAATCTCCAATCACAGAAGTTATTAGATATTTGCCATATGTTAAAAAAATAATTTTAGTAGGTGATGATTATCAACTTGCTCCTATTTTAGAATTTAATAAAAATGATGTGGAAAAATTAGATATATATGATGAAGAAAAGTTCGAAGAGCTTAGACACATGTATGAAAATTCAGTTTTTACTAAAACACTTAAAAAAGCTGAAGAAGCAAATAGGCTTGTTATGCTAGATACTAATTATCGCTCAAGAAGAGAAATATTTGAATGTTATTCATTTTTTTATGATGGTAATTTAAAAATGGGCGGATATAATGAAAAACCAAATAAAGTAAAATTTATAGACAATATAAATGCTCAGATTTATTCTTTAGAAAAAAAAGATGCAATTTTTATCAATGTAAAAGGTGGACAACAAGTTAAAGAAAACACTTCAAGGTATAATCAAGAAGAACTAGAAGCAATTAAGCTGGTTTTAGAAAAGCTAATAGCAAATATAGTAAATAAAAGTGAACTTACAATTTCTGTAATTTTTCCATATGCAGCTCAAATAGCAAGATTCCAGAAACAAAATAAAAAATTAATTAATGAATTAAAAGAAGAATTTCTCTCTTTTGAATTTGATACAGTTGATGCGTTCCAAGGCAAAGAAAGCGACATAGTATTAGTTAGCACAGTTGTAACTGATTTAAATAGTAAGACATTTTTAAGTGACTTTCGTAGAATAAATGTTGCTATGTCTAGAGCAAAGGAAAAATTAATTATTTTTGGAAATTCATTTACATTATCAAAAATTGAAATGCAGAAGCCTAATGATATTACTGGCACAAAAAAAAGATATTTTAAAAACATTATAAATAATCTTATAAAAAATGAAGCTGTAATAGACTTTGAGAAAGAGAGAATAGATGAATAAAATGATTATTGAAAATGTTCCAATTGAATTTGAATATCACAATAAAAAATTAAACATAACATATTCAACACATCAACGTATACCTAGAGATTTGCACTTTTTAGCCTATGTTAAAAAAATATTAGTTTCAAAATACTCTCCAAGTGAAGTTGAATACGAAATAGAAAAAATTATCGACTCTTTATTTCCGGCAGGAACGCTAAATGAGTATTTTAAAAGCATTTATAATGACATAGTAAATAAATTTGATGAAAAAGCACTTGATAATGCAGTAAAAAATTATTGATATTCTAAATATGTAGTCGACAATTCAATAACAATAAAATACTTCCCTAAACTTGGGATATATGAATTCGAAAAGTGTATTGTTAATGAATTGTATTGCGACAATGATGATGAATTTATAAATAAATATTTTGAACCAGAATATAGCAGTAAATTGCAAAAAAAATTCAAGTCTGATTATATTAAATTGATTGAATTCTCTCCTTATGATAATGATTCTAATTTTCAAAAAGACTTAATAATATGTGATATTGAAATAGAAAAATTTGGAGAAATTAATATTTTCTTAAAAAGAGGCCCTAATAATAGTCGTATAAGATTATCAGATAAATCATTATCATATATATTTCAAGAAAAAATGGAAAACCTTTATAAATGTCATTATAATGCTGATGGCAATATTGTTCCATGTTTTAATAAAAATAGAATATATGATAATAATCAAATTGATACCGATAAATATGATTGAGAGCTCATTATTGATGATAATAAAATTGAAAAAATATATGAGAAATTTAAAAATAATAAATATTGTTTTTCAACAAATAATGCCTTTTATGAATTTAAGAATGAAAAATATGACCCTAAATTAATTGAGTATGTTGTTTTAGAAATAGATAATAAATGAAATTTAGAGTTGCTTGGTCAGAGATATATAGACATAGAAGTAGAAAAAGACATAACATTAATAAAAAACATTTTCAAGTTAATTAATAAAAATAATCTTATTAAAAATATGAATGAAAAATTCACTAATAGTTTGTTAAAAAATATGTTTGATCTTAGTTTGAATGAAGAAGCAGTTATTTTAATTGAAAAGTATATTAAACAAACTAAAAATAATGCAAGTGATAATATAGTCAAATTATTTATAGACAAAGCTGTTGAAGAAGAAGAAATAAGAAAACATATTAAATACGAAATGATAGATTCTCTTTCAAAATTAAGTAATTGAATATCTAACGATTATATGTTAAAAATTTACTTCTTAAATCCTAATTACTTTAATAACAATTTAGATTTTTTATTAAAATTACCTGAAGAAAAATTGAATAATGAGCACAAAAAAATAGTTGATGAATATCATAAACAAATAGAAAATATTATTAATGAGATAAATCAATTAATAGGAGCAATAACAAACTCAGGAATTAGAGAAAAAATTAAGCAATTCAAAAAAACACCAGAAATAATTAAAGCCAAAAAATTTCTTGATAAATACATTGGGCATAATAACAAAAGTACAGCAGATCTTTCGGTTGAGCAACTAAGAAATAAGTATAAAAAAGTATTAAATTTTTATAATAATGACTTTAAACATATACTTAAAATAGCAAAAGAAAAATAATGCACTTTGTAATAGTATATAAAGATAAAAAACATAAACATCCAATATAATAGGAGAAAATTTTAGACACATTCCAAAATTACAAAAGGAATGTGTTTTTTTATGTTAAGAATGCAATTTGCTGTAAAACAAAAATTAAAATATATTAATTTTCCTATGAATAAAGTAATTAAAAATGTGCAAATATAATTTGCTGAAAATTTTGAGCAGAAAGATATAATGATTTATATATTTAATATGTGAACGTAAAAAAGCATAATATTGAGCCTTATTGATATTCATATAAATATATTGAATATTGAATCAATATATATTAACACTACATGTCAAAATTAGAATTTTAAACTCGAAAAATTTGCTAACATAGACTATCCCTATGTTGCGTTTATTTTTTATAAAAAAACAGTGGCTTCAGCCACTGCAGAATGCATTATTATTTAGCATTCTTTTTTTCAAGTCTTCTGTTGAATCTATCGATTCTTCCTGTTGCTTTAACTTGAGCTTTTGATCCAGTGTAAACAGGGTGACAATTTGAACAAACGTCTACTGTAAAGTTAGGTCTAACTGATTTGAAAGTAAATGATTTTTGACATGTTGAACAAGTAGCTTCAACTGTGTGGTATTGTGGGTGAATGTTTTGTCTCATAATAATTCTCCTTAGATTTAGTTATTATTTTGAGTAGAACTCAACAACTAAAGCATCCTTGATTTCTGGGTGTAATTCATTTCTTTCTGGTAAACGATCTAATTTAGCAGTAAAATCTTTTCTTGTTAATCATGAAGCAGCTTCACGAGCTTCCATAGCTTCTAAAATTTGTTTGTTTGTTCTTGATTTTTCTTTAAGAGTAATTTCTGAACCTACTGAGATAACCATTGAAGGGATGTTTGCTTTTTTACCATCAACAACAAAGTGGTTGTGGTTAACTAATTGACGTGCTTGTCTACGTGTTGTAGCATATCCTGCTCTGTAAACTAAGTTGTCTAAACGTGTTTCTAATAATTGAAGCATGTTTGTCCCTGTAATTCCTTTAGCTTTAACAGCTTTTTGGAATACTTTTTGCAATTGTTTTTCGTTAACACCATATAAGTGTTTTACTTTTTGTTTTTCGTATAAGTGTAATCCGTATTCAGATAATTTTACTCTTTTGTTTCCGTGTTGTCCTGGAGCGTATGTTCTTTTCTTTCCTTTAGCAAATTCTTTTCCTGATTCAAGAATTGAAAATCCTAAACGACGTGATTTTTTAAATACAGGTCCTGTGTATCTTGACATATGATTTTCCTCTTTCTGCATAATGAGAGGGTTTATTTCTAATTGGATAAGTTTAACTTAATGTTTTCAGTTAAGCAGCTAACTTACTAACAAGAATAATTCGTTAAATTTATTTTCCAATCATAATAAACTGCTGTTTTTATGCTTATTTATTTTAACAGATTAGTATATTTATATAAGTAATTAATTTAATTAATTAAATGCTAGAATATAGGTGTAAAAGATTTTATATAATAATTTTGATTTTAAAGGAGAAATGAAAAATGAATGAAACTAAAAAAATCAAGCAAACAAAAATAACAAATATTGTTACAGCAACTTTATTTTTTGTTCTTGCATTAGCTATATTAATCTTTTTTGCTACACCAGCAATAATTTCTGGCACAGATACACATTCAAATTCACTAACGTTAACAATAGTTTTCTATGCTTATGGAATTTATATTTGTTCAATTTTAGGTGCTATATGATTGATTAGTGAAATAGTAAATATAATACTGCACATCATTCTTTTTAAAACACTTGAGTCAGAAACTAATGCAGTGATAAAAAAAGATATGATTATTTGATTAGTTTTAAGCTCAATTTTGCTATTTGGAATAGCAAATATTGTGTTAGCTATAAAACAAAATAAGATGTTAAAAATGCACAAAGAATGCTAATTATAGCATTAAAAGTCGTATAATTGAATAAAGGAGTAAAAATGAATACAGATTTATATAAAGGATATAAGAGAATTAAAGCAGTTAATATTGCTTCTTTAGTTTTAACATTCTTATGTATATTCTTCTTTATTCTGTGGTTAATATTAATTGCCCTCAATACCATAAATATGGCAAACTCTATGGATGGGAATAATAATTCAACACCTAATTTCGAAGATATCTTTGGAGGAGTACAACTAATTCCTTTTGTATTTCTGGTTATCACATTAATTGCTATATCCATATGCATGATTTTAAATATTGTTTTTGTTTGCATCGCTAATACTGCTGGTTCCCTTAATCAAAACCATGATGCTGCAAAAACTTTAACATGGGTTGGCTTTGGGCTTACATTTTGTCTGCCACCAATAGGAAACATTATTTTAATTGTATCCGCATCTCAAGCAATGCATGCTTTAGCAAGCGATCAACAAAACACTCAACCAAAACCAAATACATACCAATCAAACGATATTTTCTAGGAATAATTTAATCCCATAAATACTTATTTTATGGGATTTTTAATACAGAAAAAATTAAATTGATTATAATAAATTTATACTAACTAGGAGAATGATGAAACAAAGATTATTAAGTGGGATTAAACCTACTGGAGATTTAACATTAGGAAACTACATTGGAGCATTAAGAAACTTTGTGGCTTTACAAGATGAATTCGATTCATACTTTTTTGTTGCTGACTTACACGCCTTAACCACAGGAACAGTTGATCCAATTGAATTAAGAAAAGCTCGAAAAACAATAGTTGCTTTATATTTAGCATGTGGACTAGACCCTGAAAAAGCAACTATTTTTTACCAATCACAAGTAAGTGAACATGCTATGATGCAATGATTATGTGCATCAGAAACTACACTTGGTGAATTACAAAGAATGACTCAATATAAAGATAAAGCAACTAAATTAAAGCAAGGGAATGGAACTAGCAAAATTCCAACCAATTTGTTAATGTATCCAACTTTAATGGCTGGAGATATATTACTTTACAACCCTGACTTAGTCCCAATTGGAGAAGACCAAACTCAACACCTTGAATTAACAAGAAATATTGCAGAAAGATTTAATACTAAATATAATACTAGCTTTACTCTACCTGAAGGGTATATTCCTAAAGTTGGAGCAAGAATTAAATCATTAACTGATCCAAATAGCAAAATGTCAAAAAGTGAACATGGTACTAAATCAACAATATACTTACTAGAAAATCCACAACAAGCTTATAATAAGATTATGAAAGCTGTGACAGATTCAGAAGGTAAGGTTTATATTTCGCCTGAAAAACCTGGAATTTTAAACTTATTAAATATTTATGCTGCTTTAAGCAATATTACATTACAAGAGGCTGAAGCTTTATTTAAAGATAAAGACTATAAAGAATTTAAGGAAGCTGTAGCTACAGTAGTTCGTGATTTATTGATTAATATTCAAGCAAAATATGAAAGTGCACTAAAAATTGCTGATCAAATTACTGATCAAGGTGCTGCTAAAGCTTCTCAAATTGCTTCATATAATTTAAATAAGTTAATGAAAAAAATGGGACTGTATGCCAAAAAATAACTTGCGTAAGCGAGTTTTTTATATTGAAAACCTACAAGCCAAATAGTCTAAATTTGATAAAATTACAGCATGTTAAGAATTATTGCAGGAAAGTACCGTGGGTACAAGATTGAACAACCTGATGAAAAATATACTCGTCCAACTACAGATAAAGTTCGTGAAGCTGTATTTTCATCACTACAATTTAAACTTCAAAATAAAACTTGTTTAGATTTATTTGCTGGTTCTGGAGCTTGAAGCATTGAAGCTATTTCTCGAGGAGCTAGTTCCGTTACTTCGATTGAAAAAAATAAGGTGGTATTAAAAACCACGAAAAGCAATATCAACAAAATACCAGAAGCAAATAAAATTCAACTTATTAATGAGGATGCTTTAGCTTTTTTAAATCATTGTAGTAAAAAATATGATTTTGTTTTTATTGATGCCCCTTTTATTGAATACAACTTAGTTTCAAGTTGTCTTGCGCAACTGGTAAATAATTCCCTTCTTGAAGAAGACTTTGAAATTATCGTGGAAACTGATAACTTCAGCAAAATAACATTGCCAGCAGAGTTAAAAGTTTATAAAAGCAAAAAATATGGAAAGATTGAGATACTATTTTTATGTCAAAATTAAATCAATATCAAAAAAATCAAATTATTGAAGTCACTTGTAATGAATTGAGCTATGAAGGGCTTGGAGTTACTCGTAATTTAGATGGATATGCTATTTTTACAAGTGATTTATTTCCAGGTGAAATAGCACAAGTTCAATTATTAAAAGTTAATAGTAAGTTTGCTTTTGCTAAAGTTATTAAATTACTAGTGTCTTCACCAGCACGTAACAAAGAACAAGAAGATTGTATAAATTCAGCCCCACTTATCAATTTAAACTATCAAGAACAAGTTAAATTTAAAGATCAGTACTTAAGTAAATTATTATCGTGAAATTTAGGCTCTGAAGCAATAAAAAAATACATCTCTTTTCAAGCTAGTCCAATAATTTACAATTATCGTAATAAAGTGCGCTATCCATTTATAGTTTTAAATAATCGAATTTATGTCGGCGAATATGATATAAAGTCAAACAATTTACATCTTGCGAATAATTTTTCTCAAAATAAAGAAGCTATTAACAAAGTTCTTGATTATATATTAGATATATTTAATAACTATTATCCAATTAATAAAAAGCAAGAACATTTAAGATTTTATGAAGAAATCACTTTGCGTAGTAATGAACAAGGTGAAATTTCACTTGCTTTAAAAATTAATTCTGATTATGATATACCTAGTAAATTATTAGCAAAAATTCAATTTTATTCTGCAATTGTAGATTTTAATATTATAAAGAAAGATAATGTAATTAATTTATTTAATAAAAAACCTTTTGCAATGTCATTAAATAATATGCAATTTAATTGCAATATTAAATCATTTTTTCAAATTAATAGCCAAATGGCAGAAATGATCTTTGCAAAAATTAATGAAATAGTAGCAGGGATCTCTAGCCAAGTTATTTTAGACGCCTATTGTGGTGTGGGTGTTATTGGGCAACTAGTTGCCGGAAGTCAAAAACAAATAGTCGGGAGTGATATCGCGCCTTCTTCTATAATTGATGCTCGAATTAATTCAAAGCATAACAAAATAAATGCAAAATACTATATAGGTGATTCAGGAACAGTATTTAAAAAACAAGTTACAAACTTGCAAAATACAATTTTAATCTTAGATCCTCCTAGAAGTGGACTTACAACAGAATTTATTGATTGAATTAAGCGAAACAAAATTGAGAATATAGTATACATGTCTTGTGACCCAAAAACATTAGTTCGTGATTTAAAAGATTTAAGTTTATATTATAGTATTTCTTATATTCAAGGTTTTGATATGTTCCCTAATACTGCCCATATTGAAACAGTTGTTTTATTACAAAAGTTAAAATAAACAAAACTTTAAACATTGGAAGACAATTCTGATGTTTTTTGCTATTTTAATAAATTAAAAATAATTATTTTTATAAAAAAAGATTTATTTATAAAAAAATTTTTTAAAAATATATTTTTTTATAGCTATTAAAAAAAGCAATATTTATCTTTAATTTTGTTATTTTAACTTCATTTTATAAAATATTTTTTTAGATTTTTTATGCATATAAAACAAATGGCTCTATTTTATGGGGCTAAACAACAAAATAAAAAAATTATAAAACCTACCTAATTTATTTAGAAGGTTTATAATATTAATGAATAGATTAAGGAGTCAAAACCTAAGTAATATAAAAAAATAAAAAAATAAAAAATTTTTGACAAATTAATTTATTTTGTATTATAATATTAATGTAAGGCAGAAATGTCTTACAGAAAAGAAAAGATTTTTTTGTTTTTATACCTAGTATTTATTTACTAGAGAAATAGCTGTTTCAGTGTTATAACTGAAACAGTTTTTATTTATATGCTTTTGTACTTTTTTAGTTCTTTTTGTTTTATTTCTAATTTATATAATGAAAGGAAATGATGCAAACAGAATTAAAATTATTTGAAATTTACCAAATGAATGATGAAATTAATAATTTAATATCTAAACAAGATGAAATTGAATCAAATTATGTTATGCCTATTGCGATCTTACAAAATGACATATTATTTTGTGAAGTTAAAAAAAATAAGAGTTATCCTGAAAATAATAGAAATAAGCAATTATTAATTTATACTTGATCAAAAACAACTAATTATGTTGTTGAGTTTAAAACCATCTATAAAATACCACTTACAATTTTTGCACAGCAATTTATTAATATTCATAATGAAGTTATTGGAGATAGAATAGCGGAAAGTAATGAAATTGAATTATTAGATGCTTTCATTCAAATTTTAGAGCAAAAAGTTAAACTTTCTAAACTGATTTCAATTAATGTGAAACCTAAATCAAATAATAATTGCTATTAAAATAGTGGGAAATTAAGTTTTTGTATTAAAATATTACCGTATGATTATAGACCAGAACAACAGAAAGAACAAAACAAGCCAAACATTTGACAGCAATACTTGATTTTTACAACAAAGGTTGCAGCTACTACGTAGCGAAATGCTTAAACAACGCTTTGCGATTTTTGTAGCTCACTTTATTTATCAAGCATTATTTATTGCTTTCCTAGTACTAGGGATAATTAATGCTCTTAAAACACAAAATCAATCTGTATATCAAACATGATATACATATATTATTGTTGCTGTATTAATTTTTGTCTATTATAATTTTTGAATTTACATTAAAACATACCAATTACACTATCGATTAAATACGGTATTTAGCTCGCTAAACTATGATACCAAGAAATATAGCAAGCTAATTAAACTAGACTGACTTGTGACATTTTTACCTATTTCTAGTTTATTATTTAAAACACTAGTACTTGAAAAGGATTTAGTACCACAAAAAAAGAACATCAACGCTTTACAAGATCTTGCGAATATTCGTTACTTAATTAATTTAACAAATAACACTAAATTTGCCAAAGTAATCCAAGATGAATTTACATTTTCGATTCAGGACTTAACGATGTCAAGTGTATTACTAGGACTATTTTTAATAATTACAACATTAACAAAATTTACTGGATTATCAAAAGTTGGATTAAGCTTTGAATATGTTTTTTACATTATTTTTGCTTTATTTTTATCAACTTTTAAAGCATCCTTATTGGGGTTAATAGCAGATTTTGCTTCATTACTATTTACTGGTGGAATTTGATCATGATTCTGAATGTATGCCATAGTACCTGTGGCAGTAGTATTAATTGCAAAAGCCTTTTTATGAATGTATAAAGCAAACACAAAAGTAGCTTCACTAGTTACAACAATTATACTAGTTATAATTTTTATAGCTTTATTAAGTGCTACAGCTTATGCAGCATACTTGCATAATATTGATCCTGATTCAGGAGTTTTAAAGAATTTCTTTGGAATTGACAAAAAGAATGGCAATGCAGCTGGATGAAGAATTACGCGGACATTTGGAGTTTCAACCCTATCTGATGCAGTAATTTGAAGTATGGTTGCATTAGGCGGAGTATTTTTATCAGTAGCAATAGTGCTCACTATAATTATTTGGCATAATATGCGCCACTTGTCGCAAAAAGAATTTAACTTAGTTCCAAAATTAGTTTTTGTTAAAAAGTTATTAATATCATTTGGATTAGTTATCTCAGTTATTGTTATAACAAGATGAATTTATGGACCATATGTGTATATTAAATATATGAATTACTTTAATGGGAAAAATTACTTACTAGATGATAAATATATTTATTTCATGATTCCAATTGTACTTCGTTCATTTATTTCAATTCCTATATATACAGCTTTATTAATTACCATATATTCAACACTTGATTATTTTAATGAACGTGTTTTAAAACAAAAGAAAAAAATTACTTATTAGGCCACTTAAATAGTGGCTTTTTTGTATTAAAAAAGAGGTCTAAACCTCTATTTGTGATAAGTAATATTATTTCGAATTGTAAAAGCACGGTAAATTTGTTCTGCCAACATAACTCTAAAAAGTTGATGAGGAAAAGTCATTTTTGAAAAATTAATTTGATTTGGAAAGTAAGACTCAATTACACCATTTGATCCGCCGATAACAAAAGTGACGTTATCAATATCTAAAAAGAGATCGCCAAACTCCTCACTAGAATATTGTTTACCTCTAAGAGAAAGGTAAAAAACTTTAGAATTTTTAGGAATTTTTTCTAATATTAATTCAGTTTCCTTTTGCTTTTTTAATTCAATGTTCTCAATTTTTTGTTCTTTAATTTCAACAACATTTAATTTGCAAAAATAGTTTATTTTCTTTGCATAATCATCATACAGAACTTTAAATTCTTTACTTAAAGATCCAACACAAATAATATTTAATTTCATTTTTCCTCCTGGAATAAGTGACTAATATTATTTGAAATTAGTCTCTATTTATTTCTTGTTTCAATATAAAACATCAACATTTGAATATCAGCAGGGTTGATTCCACTGATTCTAGATGCTTGCCCAATTGTTAAGGGTCTGATTTTAGCTAGTTTTTGCTTTGCTTCAGTTGCGACATTTGGCACTTTATCATAATCAATATCTTGAGGTATTTTAAAGTTTTCAAGTTTATTCATTTTATTTGCTTCTGCTTGTTGTTTTTTAATATAACCATCTAGTCTAACCATGATTGTTAATTCATTTTTAAACTCATAATCACCAACTACTTCACTAGCTTCAACATCTGGTCTGGCTAAAACTCTAAGTAAAGAAACACCATTTTCAATTCCTAGACGTTGTGCTAATGGGCTTTTTGAAGATAAATATGAGTTAGCTAGTTCATCAATTTTAGCTTGAATGCTTGCATACTTATCTACAACTTTTTGATATTGTTCATTTGAAACTAAACCGACTTCATTACCATACTTAGCAAGTCTTAAATCTGGGTTATCATTTCTAAGTAATAAACGATATTCTGCTCTACTTGTAAGCATACGATATGGTTCTTTAGTTCCTTTAGTTACTAAATCATCAATTAAAACCCCGATGTAGGCATCATCTCTTTTTAAAATTAAAGGTTCTTTGTTTTCTAATTTTCTTCCAGCATTAATTCCAGCCATTAATCCTTGCGCAGCAGCTTCTTCATATCCGCTGGTTCCATTAATTTGACCAGCTGTAAAAATATTGCTAATAACTTTTGATTCTAATGAAGGTGAAATTTGCAATGGATTTAAAGCATCATATTCAATCGCATATCCTCATTTTTGTACTTTGCAATTTTCGAGACCAGGAATTGTACGTAACATTAAATCTTGTACTTCTACAGGCATAGAAGTTGACATTCCGTTAACATAAATAATTGAGCCATCCACTGTTTCGGGTTCAAAGAACACTTGGTGACGAGGCTTATCACAAAAACGCATTACCTTATCCTCAATACTTGGACAGTATCTTGGACCAATCCCTTCAATTAGACCTGAATACATAGCTGATCTGCCGATGTTTTCGCGAATTATTTTATGTGTTTTTTCATTAGTATAAGTTAAATAACATGAGATTTGTTTATCTAATTTAACATTTGATCTAGATGAAAATGAGAGATAAGTATCTTCTAAGTTTTCTTTTTCAACTTTAGAAAAGTCGATTGAATCAGCAAAAACTCTAGCTGGTGTTCCGGTCTTTAATCTTTGCAATTCGAAACCAAGTTTAGCTAATGATTGAGAAAGCTTAGGTGTAGTTTTTTGATTATCTGGCCCTGAGATAGTGATTTGATCTCCTCTTAAAATTCGAGAATTCATGTATGTCCCGGTTGTGATAACGAGTTCTTTAGCCTCTAAAATTTCTTCACCTTCTAGTTTAATTGCTTTAAATGAGTCATTTTCAACCAATATTTCTTCAGCCACACCTTCTATCAATGTAATGTTCGGGTGCTTTTGTAAAGCTTCCAAAATAATTCTTGAATATTTTTCTTTATCAATTTGAGCTCTCATAGCCCTAACTGCCGGCCCTTTTGATTCATTCAACATTTTGATTTGAATCATTGCTAGATCTGAAAAATAGCCTTGCACTCCCCCTAAAGCGTCAATTTCACGAGTAATGATTCCTTTAGCTGGCCCACCAATTGATGGGTTACATGGCATCATAGCAATTCTTGAAAGGTCAAAACTAATTAAAGCAACTTTATGTCCCATATTTGCTAAAGCAAAAGTTGCTTCGACTCCAGCGTGACCTCCACCAATAACTATTGCATCATATTTATTATTTGAAACTGTATTATTCATAGTTTTTATATTTTACTATTTTGAATTTAAATTAACATAAAAAAATTAAGCATTTTTAACCTTAATTAACTATAATGAATTTCATAATTAATTTAAACTTTTAATAAGTTGATAAAAAGGTAATTCAGTAAGCTACTAAAATCATAAAAGTTATTTGTCTTTTAGATAAAATGTAATATTTACCTAAAAAATAATGCACTTTTTTAACTTTTTTCTTTTAAATTAATTAAAAAATAAAATTAAAAGAAATAAAAAAACTGTAACTTGTTATAAAAAAACTAATATAATATATCCGAACATAAAAAGGGATACTTTTTATTAATAATTAAACTATTTGAAAGGAAGATTATGAAAAAAGTAGCAATTAACGGATTTGGAAGAATCGGAAGATTATTCTTACGTAGATTACTAGAAACTAAATCAACAGATATGGAAGTTGTGGCTGTTAATGACTTAACTGACCCAGCTACATTAGCACACTTATTAAAATACGATACAGCATACCACGCATTACCAGTAGAAGTTTCTGTTAAAGAAGGTGCAATTGTTGTAAATGGAAAAGAAATTAAAGTTCTATCAGAAAGAGATCCAGAAAACCTTCCATGAGGTGAATTAGGAATTGACCTTGTTGTTGAATCAACAGGATTCTTCACAAAACGTGAAGGTGCAGAAAAACACTTAAAAGCTGGAGCTAAAAAAGTTGTTGTTTCAGCACCATCTGACAAAGATGTTAAAACAATCGTTTACAATGTAAACCACAAAGAATTAAACTCAGAAGACAAGTTAATCTCAGCAGCTTCATGTACAACAAACTGTTTAGCACCAGTTGTTAAAGTTCTTGTTGACAACTTTGGGCTAAAATCAGGATACATGACAACAATTCACTCATATACAGCTGACCAAAGATTACAAGATGCTCCTCACAGAGATTTAAGAAGAGCTAGAGCAGCAGCTCAAAACATGGTTCCTACATCAACAGGTGCAGCTAAAGCTATTGGACTTGTAGTTCCAGAAGCAGCTGGAAAACTTGATGGGGTTGCAGTTAGAGTTCCTACAATTACAGGATCATTAGTTGATTTAACAGTTATGTTAGAAAAACAACCTACAGTTGAAGAAATTAACGAAGCTATGAAAAAAGCAGCAAGTGAAACACTTGAATTCTCAACATTACCACTTGTTTCTTCAGACATTATTGGACAACACCATGGTTCAATCTTTGACTCATTAATGACTTCAGCAAAAGATACAGTTGATGGAAAAATGTACAAATTATACTCATGATATGACAATGAAATGTCATACGTTTCACAACTTGTTAGAACTGTAGAATACTTTGTAAAATTATAATAAGATATAAATACATGATTTAGAAATTAGATCATTCCAGCGTGCATCATTAAGGGTGCGCGCTTTTGTTATTTATTTGTTACTTAATGAATAATTTAATATCTACTATATCCTGAATTATTATGAGAAAAATGTGTATATTTTCTATGGTTATTAATAAACAAAACTTATTGGCAGCACAGTAATATAAATTTTTAATAATAAAAAGAAAATGTTATAATAAATAAAAAAACTATATATAAATCTTTATTTTTTTAAAAAACATCTAATAGGAGCAAAAAATGAAAACTAAAAAAATTGTTATGCCTTTAGCTGGAGTTAGTCTATTAACGCTACCATTAATTGGCATAGTTTCTGCTAATGGAGAAAAAAGTTCAACTAGGCAAGAATTCGGTGGTCAGAATTCTGAATTTTCTGGAACTTTTTTAGAAAATAGCAATATAAATATTATTAAGAATGGAATGAATAGCATAAATGATGCTGTTTTTGGAAATTTATATCCATCTATGCCATCAGAAAATTTAGAATGAACGAATTTACAATCAGGCTACAGTATTTATCAATCACAAAATTCATATTCTTCAACAACAACATCTGACCAAATTTTTAAAAATTATGAAAATGTTGTACAAATTGTTGATATCACACCAACCTCAGCAGGTACTGCTTTATATGGCTCATCAACTTCAAGAGTTAGAACTTGACGAGCAACATTTAATAACTATTTTGTACCTCAAAACCCAGGACAAAAAAATTCTGCTGCAAATAATCATTTTGTACCAGATGGTTATGGAAACATGGGGTTTGGGATTATGTTATCAAAAAATTTACAATTAGTAAATAATTCTCTTAGAATAGCATCAATTGTAAAAGATAAAAATTATAACCCAACAACTATAAATGTTAATGGTAAAAATGTTACTGGTTATTTATACAATGTTTTAAATCAAGATTATGCCGGCAATGCTATCACTGGTGATATTATTTATAAAAATCCCACAAGTAATCAAAATGTAAATATGTCAGCTGAAGGATTTGAAACCTTATGGCCTGTTATGAATAGAGATGGCATGAAAGATTTTTATAATGAAACATATTGAAGTTCATTTAATGATGGATTTAGCCAAAATTACAGCAAAGTAGGTGTTGTAAATAACTTAAAATACTACACCATTGATCCTAACATAAATTGAGCAAGTACTATTAAACAAAATTTCCAAGGTAGTCCAAATGATTTTAGTGATCCGTACTCTCAGGCTTTTAATTCGATGCTTGGAAGCGCGCTAACAACAAAAAATGATAGTGTTCTAAAAAATAATATTGAAAATGCTGGTTCTATTTTATATGGTCAAGTAACAAATGGGTCATATTGAAATAGAAATGCAAACTATCAAACCACAATTGTTATGGAATTTCAAACCATTGATAATCAATCAGATTTTGGCACACAAGGACATTATGCATATATGAATGATGAACCAGGCAGCATTTCAGCTGTTTTAACTTGATACAGAGGTAATTACGGAGGAATCTATTCCAGTGATAATGGAAATTTTGTAGCTGCAAATACAGTTTCATATAATCGTTCAAAATTCAGAACAATTAATGTAGAAATTTCAGAAAAAGCTGTTAATTCATACATAGGAAATCAAAATGAGTCAAATAATTATTTTATTTCAAATGGTTATGGATATGAATTATGATATGAAAATACAAAAATAGGAGAGATACCTTCTGAAGTGGTGGACCAAGCTAAATCCGAAGGATATAATCCAAATAGAAAAGAATTCACAATTAATTTGAAATTTAATTCAGATACATCAAAATGACCTGAAGAAATGAGAAAAAGTTATTCTAGTTTCATGGATCCTTCAAAGTTTCAATTAAGAAGAAAATATAAGAATTCAGGCCAAGAGTTATTCTTTACAACTGGCAACAGCCATAATATGGATAGTGCACCCGTTGACAATGGACTGTATAATTTAGGTGGTACATTCCTTGATACAAATTCATTAAAATACAATGGTAATATTAAGTTTTATGATTATTCTCAATGAATTGGATCACTAAGTAATCAAATAGGTTTTGAAAAATTACAAAATTTAGATAGCATAGCCAAGACGACAAGTTCGAATGAAAATCCTGGTGTTGATTCTATTTATCAAGGGCGCAATTATACATTTAATGATGTCAAATTACTTAATAATCAGTTAACACCTTTTTACAACGGAGTTTATAACGATTGAACACCCGATCATTTCAAAAATGGCATTTGAAAAACTGAAATAAATGATATTAAACAAGGAATCTTTGATATTCAAAATAAAATTCCAACAATTTCAAATATGCAGCCAATAATTGACTACAATAAAAATCCTAATAGTAATACTAATAAAACTATAAAAGACTTTTTAAACTTAAATAATTTCATTAATAATACAACTCCAATTTCAGATTATTTACAATATTCATTCGCAAGTGATGAACTTAAAAAAGCTTATGCAAATGCATTTAATTCTATTTTAAATTGAGAAGCAAACTCCACACCAGATTTTGTTTTATCAAATGGAAATGTTACAGATGCAAATGAAGTTGCAATTAAATTTAAAAATTATGTTGAAAATATTGATAGACAAAAACAAATGATTAGCGAATATAAAGGTAAAGGCTTTAGCGAAGGCGAAGAACTAACATCAGCTCAATTTATTCAAAAAGCATTTAATTTAATTGATGGTGCTGCTTTATATTCAATTCAATATAAAAATGAATTCAAAAATATTATTTTACAACAAACTAACAGAGATGATGTAATTGCATATGTGAATGCAATACTAGATTTAAGCAAAAAATACGTTATTGCAAAAAGCGAGTATGAAACCTATTTACCAGTTTCTACTCAAGAAACTTATAAAAACATACAAAATGTTGATAATAAGAATAATGATTTTACCTATAACAGTTTTCTTTCAGCCTTAGAACAAATGAAAGACTTGTTATCATCATTTGAAAAGTATCAACAAAAAGATGTTGATGTAAAAATAGTTAATACTAATGTTTTAATTAATTTAGATAAAAATCTTAATACAAAAGCTATTGAGCAAAAATATCAATCTATTACTTCAGATATTACAGCTGCAATCGCACATATAAATTCATTAAAAATATCTAATGCTGATAAGGAAAAATACACATCACAATTGTGAAACATTGTAGCAAATAATGGAACTTATGGCGAAACATATAGACTATTAGCAAATTATGCTGCTAGAGAAGCAAAAATTGCTATGGTTGTTAATACAGCTAAAATGCAAGATCTATTGCTTCAAAAGAATAAAGACGTTGCAGCATTTGCACAAAAGTTTAATTTAAATTTCTCATCATTTGAATATACAAATAATATCTCTAAATCTGTTCACGAAGTTGATGTACCCGTTTCTAATGGAACATCAACAGCAACTATTATTACATATGAGGACATTCATCCGGATTTACCTTTTGTAATGAATGGAAGCAAAAAGATATATATTATCCCAAACACCACAGCAGAATCTGCATCAGTTAATTACCACTGACAATCAGCTGCTTTTGACTATATAGTTTTTAATAAAAAGTTTCCAGAACAATCAGAAACATTTACAAAAATTAATCAAGAAGAAACGACACAATTATCTTCATATTTATTTGAAAACTTTGTTAGTGCTTTATCTTACAATAGTGGAGTTCTTTTAACTGAACAACAAGTTAATGACTTCTATGACAATAGAATAGCATTATTAAACACTTTTATAACTCAATTAGAGGAACTAAATTCAGCATACAGCTCAACAGCAGATACAAGAATTAATAAAGCCCAATATAATTTCTACCTTAAAAAATTTATTGATCTAATTTTTACTCAATCAAACACAAATGTCAGCACACAAATCACTGATGGTATTCGTCAAATTAATGGTGAAATAGCTCAATTAAAAGTCTCAATGGCACAATTGAAGAAAAATTTAAGTACATATATATTAGCGAACTCAAGTGCTAATTCAGAAAATAATTTTGCTCCATCTCCAGAACAAAATGTGTTTCAAAATGGACAGTTTTATGGTCTAGGTAATCTAGACAAATTTGCACTATTATATAAGGGCAAATACACATTTAAGATGCCGGAAAATAATGGTAAATTAATTGCTTTAATTACCACGGCATTGCAGGTTCTTGAAATTTTACCTTCTAATATAAATGAAATAGCTAATGGCCAAGGAGAAGAAGCACAAATAGTTGCTGCAAGAACAGGATTCAATTTACCATCTGTTTTAAGAACGACAGTATTTAATACACAAACACCATACAATTGATTTGTATACAACAAAGATCAAATATCAAAATTAAAAGATGCAATAACAAACACAGCAAACTCATTAGATGGAAGATACAATGCTTTAAATAATTATTTTGAATATGCAGTTAATAAATACTTTTCATCAATTAATGATAAGAATCGTCCATTAATTCTTGATGCAGCTTCTACTTTTGAAAAATTTACTAAATTACTGAAAATCCCTGAAAAAGCTGATTACAGAATGGAAAATGATTCTATTTATTACAAGAGTATAAGCAATTTTATTGGATCCTTAGCGAAAAATGAAATTAATTCCTTAAGCAATTTATCACAACAAGAAAAAAGCACATTTAATAAGCAAATATCTAACGGTTCTGACACTATAGACTTTTATTCTTTAATCAGAGGAAGACAAGACCAACCTCAATGATTATGAAAAGTACAAGCTATTTTATATCAAGCTGCTCAAATTAATGAATACAAACAAGGAATCATTGACAAATTAGCAACCAACTATCCTTCATTAAACCAATTCCAAATTGATTCATTTACAAAGACTATTAAAGAATGAAACTTAGTAGATTCTTCAAAATGAAATATTGCAAATGTGTCAGAGGCGATGCCAAGCAAATATTCTGAACTTAATAAAACATTACATTTAACTGCTAGCCAAGAACAACTTTCAAATATTTCTGGTGCCAATGAACAAATGGCTGCTTTAAGAAAATTCTATGCGGAAAAATTAGCGCCATTAAATATTGATACTCCTAATGAATCAGATCTTTTAAAGTTAGCAGCAAATCGTGAAGAATTCATGAGACTTTACAACCCATTTAAAGATCCTGAACAAATAAGAGAAACCGGTTGAAGTGGAATAAACAAAATCTGAGTAAACATAAAAGAACAATATGATAAATTGAATGGATTTAATGTTAAACTACAAAATGATATCAATGGTGTTGACAACTCAATTAAAGATTTTGTAACTCAAACTGAATTTAGTAAAACAACTGATATCTCTAAACTGCCTATTATTCCTAGTCTAGAAGAATACAATAAACAATATAAAGTTATTTTAGGTAACTTAGCAAATGATGTTAAAGGTAAAATTAATGCTCAACCTAATCTAACAGAAGCACAAAAGAAGGCATATGCAAGCAATATTGATACAGTTGCAAATAAACCTGAAGCACAATTTAATGATCTAAAAACCACATTTGATGGTGTAAATCAATTAAATACAACAATGGGTAGTCTAAAAACTCAGTGAACAAAAGCTGTTGCATTCGAAAGAGACAATGAAAACAAATTAAAAGCTTTAAATTCAAAAACTAAGACTGATTTTGAAGCTGCATTAACACAAGCGAATACTGTTTTTGCTTCTTATTCTGAAGAAAATGCTACAGTTCAAAATATTTCTAACTCAGCTGCTCAAGAATTAACAACTAAATTAAGTGAATACATTCAACAATTAACAAAAGAAATTTTAGATAATGAAAAAGAATTAATTATCAAGCAAATAAATGATACATTAGCACCAATTAATGAACAATCACCAGTTGATATGCAACAAGCAAAAAGTGATTTAACTAAAGGATTAAGTACAGACAATACTCTTGAAGATTTAAAAGGCAAATTACAAAAAGCAAAAAATATTGTAGCTGCAAAACCTATATACGAAGCAATTAACTCTGCACAAAATTCAAATGACAAGTCAGAGGATGTTACAAAAGCTATTGCTACAGCACAACAAGAATTAGATAAACTTGTTAACCAAAAGGAAACACCAGCAAATGAAACCGTTCAAAAAGTTGCTGATGATTTAAACAATGCAGTTAAATTAAGTGAGCTAAAAAATCAAATTGCAGCAGCACAAAAAGTTCAAAATCCTTCTCAAGAACTTACTAATGCAATAAGCGCAGCTCAAAGTGTCGCTAATAATAAAGAAACAAGCAAATATGATACTCAAATCACAGCTTTAAAAGATGCTATGAAGAAGGAACCACTTTACAAAGCTATTGCAAATGCTAAAAAAGAAAACGAAACACTAAAGAATCCTTCATTAACTTCAGCAATTGAAAGTGCTCAAAATACAGCTAAATCAAATGATTTATCTGAAGAAGATGTACAAAAAGCTGTTGATGAACTAAATGATGAATTAGCTAAAGCAAAAGAAAACAAAAAGTTACTTGATAATCTAAATAAAGCAATAACTGCAGCAGAAAGCCAAAATAATGGTACTGCAACAGGTCTATTACATGATTTAATTGAAAGCGCTAAGAAAATAGTTGCCCAAGGTACTTCAGCTAATGCGACTGAAATTTCTAAGGCAACAAAACAATTAGAATATGCAACTGAATTAGATAAATTAATCAAAGTAAATGCACAAGCTCAAGATAAAGTTGCTCAAAATAATAGATCAAGAGAAATGAATTCAAATATTACCGATGTAGATGGATTTATCAATACTTGAACTGAACAAATTAAGAACAATATTTCAGCTCTACCTACTTTTGAACCTAATACAGAATTTAAAGATAATGTTAATGCAAAAATTGCTAAGACATATCAAACTACAAATGCAAATGATCTATATAAAACAGCTGATGCATTAACAGCTGCTAACCCAGAACCATTTGCTGAAGATCTAAAACCATACTTTAATAACTTTGCTAAGAATGCTGGTGAACTATATAATCAAATTCCTGCTTCAGTTTCAAATGATAAATTTGATGAAAATGCTGATACAAAGGCTCAAGACTTAACAAATGCATTAAACGCAAATGCAAACTACTATGAATTAGCAAAACTTGCTCATCAAGCAAAAGGAATTAGTGAACAACAACAATCTCAAGCATTAAAAGATGCTTTAGCTGATGCAAACACAATTTTAGGAGTTAAAAACAGTGAATTAACTGTTGCTGTTAACAAAGACTTTAATAACACATTTAACTCTATTGTTAAGTCATTGAAACAAGAAAACTTAAAAGATAAAACAGATAAGGCAAATCAACTTTTAGCACAAGCAAAATCAGATTTAGCTAGTGCAATAAATAAAAATGCATTAGCAAATAGTCTTGCAAACGCAAATCAAATAATGGAATTATTAAACAGCGGAAAGATTGTTATCCCCGAAAAAGATGCACATATCGAACTTTCAATTGAAGAAAGAAAACAACAACTTCAACAAGCTATCGCAAAAGCTACTCAAGCATTAAATACTAACCCTGAAAAATCTCAAACATTCTATGATGATGCTGCAAATGAGCTAGACAAGACCAACTTAATTGCTAAAGAATTAATTAGTAAATTAAAAGAAGTATTAAATTCTGAAGTTACAAATGCTCAAAAAATTTCTCCTAAATATGATGAATTATCAAATAGCATTAAGACAGCTCAAGAATTAATTAAATCTCCTACTTCTACAGCAGCAGATTTAGTCAATGCAATTTATGACTTGAAGAAATTAGAAGCGAAAGCTAAGTTAAATAATGCGATTAATTCTGTACCAGCAGAATTAGCAAATTCAAATTCATATAAAGAATTAGCTTTAGAACCAGCTAAAACAGTATTAGATAATTCAAGTTCAACAATTGAAGATTTCAATAATGCTGCAAATAAATTAGACAGCGATAAAAATAAGGCTCCATTATTTAATGCCTACGACCAAGCAATTAAAGCTTCAACTCCTGTAGATCCTAAACTCGCCTCTGCAATTGAACAAGCTAAAACAATCTTAACTGATCCAAATAATGAATATTTAACAGCTAATAAACAATTCTTCGAAGAAAAAGCAAAAGAGTTAACTAAATTACTAAGCAACAATAACTTAAACAATTTAGTTAACAAGGCTGAATTAGTTCAACCTAAATCAACTCAATTGACAGATGCATTAGAAAAAGCTAAAAAGGCACAAGAAACAATTGAAACAAATACAGCAGAGCAAAATCAAGCTGCTATTGATGCTTTACAAGATGCCTTAAATAAAAATACACTTCAAAATACTATTTCAAATGCTGAAAAATTATTAAATAGCTTTACTCCTAAAGAAGGCCAACAAGCTACTGAAGAAAGCACAAAGAACAAGAATGCACTTGAAACTGCTATTCAAGAAGCAAAAGCAGCTTTAGCTGATTCAAATAACTCGACAGAAGAACAATATAATGCAGCAGCAGAAAAACTACAAAAAGTTGTTACTGCTTCTGATAAAGTTTTATCTGACGCAAAGAATGAATTAGTAAATCAAGCTAAAGAATTAAATCAAAAAGCGCAAGATGGAACATTAAAACCATCTGCTGGATTAAGCACTGTAATCCAAAAAGACTTAAACCCAAGTGAAACAGATAATTATTTAGATTATGTACAGGCTAAAAAAGAATTAACTTACTTACAAGATTCTAATAATTTAGCAAATGCTATTAATTCTATGCCGCAATTAGATTCAAACATTTCAGGAATTAATACTACAAATATTTCACAAGCATCACAAAATACATTAGCTAATAAGGAATTAACAGCTAATGATTATGATGCTCAAGCTAATAAGCAAAATGCTTTAAATGATGTTATTAATGCAGCTAATAATATTCAAAAATTAGACTCATTAAACCAAACTCAAAAGAATAACATTTACAATGCATTACAAGAAGTTCTGAATAATCAAGGTACTAAACCTCTTACTGATGTACAAAATGAAATTAATAAGATTTCTCAAGATGCTAATGCTTTAAATGAAGCTATGAAAGAATTAAGAAATACTTATAATTCAATTTCTCCTGCATTAAAAGACTTACCATTATCATCTATAAATTACACTTATGCTGATGATGCGTTGCAAAATGCTTATAATACTGCTCTAACTTCAGCCAAAAATGTTACAGCAAATCCAGGAACTGTATTAGGAACAAACCAAGCTCAAAATGTAACTGAATTAAATAAACAATTAAAAGAAGCACTAACAGCATTGAATGGTAATAACAATTTTGCAAAAATTAAATCAGACGCTGAAGCTGAAATGAAATCATTAAATGATTCATTAAACAGTAATCAATTCTTTAATGCTCCTACAGCATTACAAAACAAATACAAAGATGCTTTAAAGAAAGCACAACAAGCCTTAAATGATGTTACTGCTATGACTAGTGCAACTGACAAAACTAAGACAGCTACACTAGAAAGTGCCTTAGCAGCTGCAAAAGAATTACAAGCTGAAATCAATAAGTTTAGTAATGAGAAATTTAATGATGGAACTAAAGATGTTCCAGAAATCCAAGATGTTTTAAACAATCTACCATTTATTTCTCCTTCTGAAAAAGAAACACTTAAAAATGAGTACAACAATACAACAAATTACAATGATGCTCAAGGTGTTATTTCAAAAGCAAAACAACTAAATGATTCACTAAGCAAACAAGCTTCAAGTCTTAATGATAAAGTAAATGCATTAGTAAACAACTTACCAAATATTAATAAGCAAAACTTAACTGATGCAATGAATCAACTAAAAGACTTAAAAGATAAAGTTGCGCCAGATCAATTACAAAATGCAAGTGATTTATTAAATGCAATTAATGATATTGATGCTTTAAACCAAGCTTTAGCTGCTTATGAAAAAGCTAATGTGCATTCAGAAAATTATGATGCTACATTAAAGAATTTACAATCTGCTATAGCTAAAATGCAAGCATTTTCTAATAAACAATCTGACAACCCATTATTTACTAAAGTACAAGAAACAGCCAATAAGCTTATTGCACAAAGCAATGGATTAATAAAATTAGTAAATTCATTGATTAATAATGATAAAGAACAATTCCAAGAAGCAATTAATACTCTTGAACAATCTTCAAAAGGTCAAGCATATAAAGAATTTGGAGATGTTATTAATAACAATGACTATTTTGGAATACTTTCTACAGCTAAAAATAAATACACTAATAAACAAGCTAAAGATTTATTAAACATTTTAAGTTCATCTGCATACAATAATATGCCAAATGTAGTAACTTCTACAATGTTAAAAGATATTAATGCTACTGCTTCATTCCCATGATGAGCTTACTTATTAATTGTTAGTGGTACATTATGAATAGCCGGAATCATTACTCTTGTATTTAGAAAAAAATAATAGAAGCTTAGTTAATATCGCATGAAATGTCAACATTAATGTTGGCATTTTTTTCTTTTTTAGTATTAAATCCATTTTAAATATGGTTAAGTTTGTTTTATAATTATTTATAAAATATAAAAAATAAGTAAAGGAAATAAAATATGACAAAACACAAAAAGAAAAAGATATTATTTATTGCAATAGGGGCAGTTCTTGCTGTTGGACTTATATCTGGTATTGCAGGAGGTACAGTTGCTAGCCAAAAGAATAAACAATATAAATCAGAACGTGAGCAAAGAATTAATAGTTTAAAACAAATTAATTCAGCTAAATTAAAAAATGAATTAGAAAGTTTTACAAATCTTCCACAAGCTTTGTTGTTAGCTAAAAATAATTTGATTACTGAATTAACTAAACTAAATGATGTTCTTATCAATACTGATAAATATTCAAACGATCAAATTGCTATGTTACTGCAAAAATATAATGATGCAAATACTGAATGAGTAACAAATGTGACAACTTATTTAACTATGGCATTGGCTTATATAAAAAATGATATTAATACACTAACTCCTAATGGTACACTATATAACACCCTAAACAGTTTAGCTAAAACAACACAAGTTTTTGAACTTTCTTATCAAAATGCGCAAGTTGGTCAAAAACTTTCTAATTTAATTAAGGTTAAAACTGATTTAATAAATGCAAACCTTTCAATGATTAGTAAGTTAAAATCAGTCCAAGAAACTGGTATTCCAAATGACAAAGAACTAATTAGTTTTGTTAATGAAACATTGAATAGTGGCATAAATTCAACTGACCAAGTACAATATGCTATAGAGCAAATAAACGCTTCATTAGCACCAAATAGCCAAACAGCTGCTCAAACAATTTCTGATGCAGAAGCACGGGCTTTAGCGAAAGATGCTGAGATTATAAAAGCTGCTGATGAATTAAATAATTTAAAGAAAAATATTTTGGAATTATTAGACTACTTAAAACAACAAAATATGCAAAACTCAGTAACAACTTTTAAAACATTAGACATTTCGTTACGTAATTATGCAGATAAAAATTCTAAACTTAAGGCACAAATAAATAGTGTTCTTCTAAACTCTAGACGTGCTGAGGCAGGAAAAGAATTAGAAAATTTAATTAATTCTCCAGCACACAATTCCTTATCTTCAAATATTGCAAATGAAGATTTTGATGCAATGTTACCTAGTGATATAGTTGCTTTAAAAAATAATTTTGTTACTAATGAAAAAGAAGCTAAAAATATCCTAAAAACAATTGATAATTATACTCCACAACAAATTGCATCGCAAAAACAAGCATTAAATGATGCCAGCCAAGCTATAAATAATGCTATTTCAAATTATGTGGATTTAATGGCTCAAAATGTTGAAAATAACACTAAACAGTTATCGAAGGATGGTGACACATTATTTGGTACAATTAAAAATAACTACTCACCAGCAGGAGTATTTGATCAACTTTATGCAAAATATAAAATTGCAGAAAGTGTTACAAAATTATCACAAATTAAAGAGATCTTAGCAAACACAAAACTAACAAGTCTGGAAAAATTCCTTCAAGTGCAACCATTATGACTAGAATCTAATAAATCTGTAGCACAATTTATTTCAGACCCAAAATTTGGAATTTTGGATCAAGAGCACACTAATCTGAATGCTATTTTAAAATTAGCTGTAGATGGAGTTGTTAATAATGATCCAGCTGCATTGAGCGAATTCTTTGATGGTAAAAAAATAACTATTGATGAATTCAATCTATTACTTAAACAAAATAAAATAATTGATGCTGCTAATAATATTGCAAATACGCAAATTAAAGTTAATGACTTTATTAAAAACTTAAATGAAGCCACAAAAGAAAATACTTTTATTTTATATGCGCCTCTTAATGAATTATTAAAATTAACTGCTCAATACTGAAATGAATTACTGCAAAAAGCTTTAAGAGAAGAAGTTCCAGTAGTAAGAAAACTTCTTACACAAAAAAATAATGAATCTAATGAATCTCATTAGTATCATTACATATTGCCTCAGGCCTTTAAAGCTTGAGGTTTTTTATAAAAAAAGAGCCTATAGCCCTTTATTTAATGTCTAATTTATTATCATCATTAATATAATATTCAAAATCGTTTGCTTCAATTTGATATTCAAAATGATCCAATTCGTTTTTAAATTTTAACCTTCCAAGGTACATAATTAGTTCATATACCATAATCATGGCCTTGACGTCATTTTCACAATAAAGTTTCAATGCAGGCACGGTTAATTCATTTCATAATGTATCACCAATAATTCCGGCATTTCTTTGCATTGCTTTTTCCATAGCCATAGTTCCTTTTTGAATTTCAAGATCTTTATAAGGAGTAATTAAAGTTTTAAGCTTTAATCCTAGGTGTGTAATGTATTTTTCAATCTTTTTAATTGAATAGTAATACATTAAATAATTAATTGAAATAATATGGCTGTTTCAAGAAGTAATTTCATGAAAGCGCGCAACATCAACGTTATCTAAAAGCTTAATTGCATGATTTTGCTCATCTTCCTCAAAAAAGACATATTCACGGAGTTCAGGATCCATGTTATTAACGGGCAATTTTTCAGAAGCATAACGATTGAAACAATCTGCAAGGTCAATTGTATTGCCATTAATATGAAAAACTATATGTTCAAAATCTTTTAAACCATTTGGGAATAATTCATTGAATTGAGCAATAAAAGTTAGGTTCTTTTCTGAACCATCACCATGTAGCATTTGCTTACGTACAAGTGATAAAACTTCTTTATTACGAGTGTTTTCATAACTTTTATTATAAACAACATAAGCATCAGCTTTATCACAGTAGATTTCTTTAATCATTTTTACAATATCAATTAATTTAAGTCCTAAAGTATCTATTACTATATTTTCTTTTTTAATTTCATTTCCATTTTGAGTCAAAATTATAGAAACTTGATTAATTACTTGATTATAGGAAGGTACATTATCAATAATTGGATATAAATTCATGAATCCTTCATAATCATATCAGCAAATTCTAGCATCTTTAATATGTATTTTTTTAACTACATTTAAGGCTTGAATGTTAAAAAAGTTAATATTATTTTTGATTCTTGCAATTTTATTAGTAATTGCTTCATATGATTTTTTTTCAGCTGGTTTAAAGGCATTTCCTGAATAATAATCGTATTTATTACCAAGTATATAATTTAACATAGCACTACGCTCTAGAGCTGTAAAATATTCTGGCAATGTAAAGTTTTGCTCGTCAGTATTTGGGATTAAACTTGTTGTTAATCAGTTTTTAACCTTGCTATCGTCTTCATTGGAACTAACGCTATAAAAATATTTAATGGCATCATAATTAAATGCATCTTCGTTATTAAATTCTTGGTAACTTTTAATCATAACTTGAACATAAAATTCAAAGTTTTCAAGTTGCCTAATAAGCAAGTCTCCTTTTCCCTTAAATTTAAAGGGTTGGTATTGTTCTAACTCATGTATATAGTCATTTTGATCAAGAATTGAACTTTCAAGTTGGACATTATCTTCCTCTTCATTAGCTTTAATAACAGTTTTATCTACTTCAACTCCATTTTGCAATATCAATCCACTTTTTGCGCTTTTGGCAAATGAAAACATACTATTGCGTTCATAAAAACCATTATAACCAAGCAAAGTAGCATCTCCGGTTTTCTTTAAAATGAAATCGAAGTCAATTAAATCACTATTTAATTTGGTGCTGCTTGATTTCGCAATACTTTTTAATGGATAAGCTGAGTAAGATTCATAGAACCAAATTTCATTTTGCTTAACACTTTTCTTCACAGCGGAAACTGGATCAATAATAATAGTTGAACATTCATTTAGTTCTACACCATTGCGCTTAAGAATTTTTTGCAAGTATCAAAATTGATAAAATTGTGTATTTTTTGCTCTTGAAACATAAGATAATGTTGTCAATTTTTTCAACTTTTTATCATATAGTAAGCTATCTGATACAAATCTGAATAATTGACCATTTTCATCCGATACTTGATACTCTAATACAGGATCGATAATTAAATCTATTTCTGGATTTGAAAGGAATTGCTTTGTAGCAGTGATTTTATTATCCAACTTATCAGTTCCTCTAATAAAAGCAACTTTTTTAGGACTGATTTGATATTTTTTAATATATCAATTAATAACATCCTTTTTATATTTAACATAAGAATCCAAACGAATGTTAATGTATGATTCTGATATATCATCAAAGTCAATTTTTTGATCCACATTTGTTTCAAAATGATCATCTTGAATGTGAAAGAAGATATCAGCTTCATCAAGTTCATTTATTTCGAAATCTTGATCAACAAAACCAGATTCATCATTTTCTATTTCTTGCAATAATGCACGATGATCTTCAGGAGAATAGCCTCATTGCTTCTTGTATTCATGTTCAATAATTCTATCTTGCAAATTGCTTGTGTTATAAATCATTGCTGGATTATTGTAAAAAACTTTTTTAAAAGTACTTCATTTAACTATGATTGGGTCTTTTTCATGCATAATACTCCTTTGCTCCTTTTTATATTATTGAATTATAATATTTTATATAAAATATTATCAACAATTAACTGTGAAGGATTTAAAATGAGAAGAAGTAAAAACTTAAATAAGATAATTTTAGTTGGAATTGCACCTATTACTATAGTGCCAATAATAATTGCCTCAAAATGTAATAGTTCTCAAAATAATGATGACAAAACTGACAAAACTGACAAAACTGACAAAACTGACAAAATAAATGACAATAAAATTAAAGAACAAGTACAAAATTTAAACAATTTGTTAAATCAAGAGCAGTTGAATTTTAATACTTTAGTTACTGCTAATATTGATAAAATAAAAAGTTGAAATATAATTTATGCTGATAGATTAGAACTTATAAAGTCTTCATGAAATGATATAAAACCAGAAGTTGCAAAAAAGAATGAAAAATTTCAAGCATCACAAGCACAATATGAAAAACTTGTTGCTAAATTTAACTCTATAACATTAAATACTTCAAATTCTGAATTAGGAGAACTTCAAAATAAAGTTAAATCAAAAATAAACACTATTAAAAGTCTTTTATTAGAATTCCAAAAAGTATTAGTTCCAGCGTTCAAAACAATTAATAATCTTGATGATTATTTAAAATACCCACTTAAAAGATGGAATGAAAATAAAGTTGAACTTGAATTAGTGGTGCAAAATGCAGAAGCATTAAAAAATCAAATTAATAAGGTTAAATTATCTATAAATCAGCCAGGTATGTCAGACCTTAAAATTCAACAATTACAAAACAAAATTAATGACATACATAGTTTAATAAATGATTTATTTAATAAGTTGGTAGACATAGCTAAAGTCAATAATAATGATTTATGATTTTGATTCGTTTCTCGTAAAACTAGCATTCCTGAGTTAGACGAAGTAAAAAAATGAGGCAATGGCATTGATTCAAATATGGTTCAACTTCAAGACTTGATCAATGATTTCCAGGCAAAAAGTGAAAAAATAAGCAAAGATAATGCAGAGCCAAAAACTGATAAAGAACATGAGCAAGGCAATACAGAATCAAACAAAGACGAAGGAAAAGACGAAGGAAAAGACGAAGGAAAAGACGAAGGAAAAGACGAAGGAAAAGACG